>CANPZN010000039.1 GCA_947588785.1 Candidatus Gastranaerophilales bacterium | reverse complement strand
ATACTTTTCTGTTAGACAGAATGAAGTTACCCTGTTGAATATCCATGGAAAGAATTTTTAATTCTAATTTTTCGCCGATTAAATTATCAGTGGATTTTAATTTTAAATGACTGGAGGGAACAAAACCTCTGACTCCTTTAACTTCAACGAGTATACCTCCACGAACAACCGAAACGACAACACCTTCAACTACTGCATCTTCATCTTTTAATTTTTCCAATTCTCGCCAATTATATGCCAATGCTACTTTTTTATAGGAAAGAAGGAATCTTCCGTCTTCATCTTCTTCTCTTATTATTAAGAATTCATATTCTTGATTTTTTTGTAAAACTTCTTCCATTGAGATATTTTTATCAGAAACTACTTCTTTTATTGGAACATAAGCAGAAGTTTTTGCACCGATATCTACAATTACTCCGGCTGAATCGTATGAACAAACAATACCTTTTACCAAATCCCCTTTTTGAAAACTGTAATCATAATTATTTAATAACTTCTCAAATTCATCATCCGAATACATTTGCTCACTCATATTATTTTACCTCAATAATTTCTACTTAATGTAAAAATTATTATACAACTTTTCCTTACAGTTGTAAAGAATTTCGCTATTTTATTCTTTAAAAGACTTATTATTATTGTCTATAGTAGTTTTTATCCTTCCTAATGCAAGAAGTAATTTGATTTATTGTTTTTTGAATAGAAAAACCATTGTAACTATTAATAATAGGCTCAAATTTGTGCATTATTTTAATTTTTTTTTCATCGTCTATGTTAGGATTTTGTTTAATGTAATAATTTTCTTTTAATGCTTTATAAATTTGTTTAAAGCTGTAAGTTAATTTTCCATCTATTTTAAAAGAAATTTTAGAATGTATATTAATATTTTCCAGATCAATTCTTGCCCCGGCAGCACCTCCGTGTCCGCCTCCGTTAAATAATGAAGCTAATAATTCCGCATATATACTACCGGGCTGAGATCTAAATGATAACCTGAGTCCATTTTGATCTGATATTGAAGAATCTGATGTAATAAACCCTTCTTTTTTATCCTGTATTATTAGTACAGCTATTTTATCATCATCATATATAGTTTTATACGGAGAAAAAGACCTTTTTGCAGGATATTTTGTTGACGGATCTCTTAGGGCAGACATTACTTCTGAATATTTTATACTGTTTTGTATATCTGTTAATGTAATTTTTTCATCATATAATCTTGCCTCTTTCCATATTTCATACAGATCATCATAATCTATACTTATAATTCCGAGTCCGTTATCGGGATATATTTTTTGAGATAAAAATGCACATCTTAGCATTTTCTCTCTGGGGCTTATTTCTTCTAACGGAGATTTTTTATCTGATATATCATATACAATATTTTCTCTTAACCATTTTTTATTGATTGTATTTCCCAATTTGGCAATTAACCATTTAGAAAGTCCTTCAGGTGAAAAATTAGGACGATCTTTCACGGTTTTCTTGACATCTTGCGGCATTAAATTTGCATTTCGCATAAAATATCCCGTATCGCTTGCTGTTCCGGAAATTATTGCCGCAACAAATTCTTTACCGTACTTTTCATCTTTTAATGTAGTGTCTAATAATCCTGCTTTATCCGTAACAATAGTAACTATTTCCGTTGCCGCAGGAAGTGACGGTAAAATTAATTGTGTATTATCTTTTATTATCCTTGCAAAATCTAACCCTGTTTGATCTTTAGCATTTTGCCATTCTCCGTAATGACTTGGATGATGATCAATAAATATTAATTTTTTAGCATTTTCTATATATTCTTTATACTTATTTCCAAGTCTTGTCGGAGAAGGAATATCCATTAAGATTATCAAATCAAACTTTAACTTATCTTTTCCTTCTGTTATTTCGGAATCAAAATATGTTTCTTGATTTTCTAATAAATTAATTTCATTTTCATATATTTTTATTTGATTTTCTATAGAAGGGGTTTTAGGTCGTTTTCTTAATATTTCAAGATTGTGTTTTATTTCTTCAATTCTTTCTTTATTATATGGTCTTTTAATTTGTTCAATTCCGGGTAATTTATCTCTGTACAATCCAGGAATTTTGTCATCAATAGAGCATTTTATATTTTTGTCAGGGTAATTACTTTTTAATGCTGAATACATCCCTAATACACAGCCTATTGTATCTCCATCCGGTAAACAATGTCCAAGCAATAAAATATTTTTGTTTTTCGGATTTCTTATCTCATTTGCAATTGTATTTATTGCTGTTTGTAAATTACGAACAGCCTTAGTTCCTTTTGTTTCACCTTCTAATTCAAATATTCTGCTTAAAATTTCAGATGGTTTTATTGGGGGTTGATATATAAAAATTGAATCTTTTACAATATTATCATTTGAATTTAAAATACTGTTAAATATTTTCAATGCTTGTTGTTTTACTTTTTGATCTTCCCCTTTATATAGTAGATTAACTCTTAAACCAATTGTAGAGGCACTCTTAGAATTTCCTGCAATTATATTAGATAATTGAAATTGAAAATCGGATTTATTTTCTTTTAATATTTGAAGTATATAAGGACTTATTTCATCAGGAACACGTCCTATTTGACCGTATTTTGAATCAAATAATAAAATTTGTTCACCTTTTCCTGATGAAACGATTTTATAATCTAAAGGACTTTCATCCTGCCAATTACTATCTGCCAAATAATCAATGCTTTTTTTGTCGATATATGAATTTTCACCGCTAAATTGAGTTTGATATTGTAGTACTCCTCTAACTTTCATTTGTATTGCAGGTATTACAGGGTCTTTGAATCTTCCTGAAAAGCTAACTTTTAAAATATTACCATTATTTATTAAATTGCAGAATGCGGGTGTTTTTTCTTGTTTTATGGATGAGTATTTGAATGGTGACGATGAGTGAAATTCAGTATTGATGGAGTCTTGTTTGTAAGCGTCGAAATGAGAGAATGTGAGAGAATGATAAGCACCAAGAAAGCCAATTTCAAGACAGTCAGAGTCAGATTTGGACATCGGAGGATTAAATTTGTCAGTTTTTAAATCTATGTTAGTGAATTTTGAAAAGATTTTATTTGAATTATTAATTCTATTATAATTATTATTTTTTATATGGCATGATTTTTCGGCGGCAATTGGTATAATCACAGATTCTCTCCATGTTAATCCTGTTAATATTTACAAATCATCTAAAAATATTTTTTGTTATATCAAGGGATTAAAAAAAGAAAAAGAAATTTATTTTAAATATGTTTCATATAATTTTTCACAATTTTCAGCTATTCTCAATTTTTTTAATGCACGCATTTCTGTTTGTCTTATACATTCTTTTGTTACACCGTATAATTTACCGATTTCCTCTAACGTTTGTTTATTATTTTCTTCAAGTCCAAACCTGAGCATTATTACTTTTTGTTCTCGTTCTTTTAATGTATTTATTATCATTTTTATATCTCTTTTAAAGGCATTATATTCAATATCACGGGAAACGGAACTATTTTTATCTTCAATTATGTCTATTAATTTAACTTCTGATCCGTTATTTATCTCATAATCAGCTTCCAATGACAGTGTTTGTTTATATGCTCCAAGATAATTTTCTATTTTTTCGGATTCTATATTCATTTTTTTTGCAACTTCTTTACTGCTAACTTCACAATTATTTTCTTTTTCCATTTCTGATTTAATTTTCTTATATTTAGACAATGTTTCTTGTATATATACAGGAATTTTAACGCAGTGTGATTGTTCTGAAATTGCTTTAAACATTGCTTGTTTTATCCACCAAGAAGCATATGTTGAAAATCTGTACCCGAACTTCCAATTAAATTTATCTGCAGCAACCATTAGCCCTACATTTCCTTCTTGAATCAAGTCAATCATAGGAAGTTTGCTTGTATGTATAATTTTTCTTGCAATTGTAACTACTAATTTTAAGTTAGCATTTATTAGCTTTTGCTTAGATTCTATTGATCCTTCTTTGGCTTTCCTTGCTAATTCGATTTCTTCTTCTATTTCTATACTTGGATATTTAGATATTTCTTTAATGTAATTTTGAACTGATAAGTCTGCAAATAATGGATTACTTACATTTACTGTTTCATAATCTTCTTCCGAAATAAAATTAACTACCATATTTATCTCCTAATTTATCTTAATACACACTAATTTTTATGCAGAATGTTTGGAAATATTTCGATGCCTTGAACCGTGAGCGAAATTTTGCAATGCTTGATTATTATTTTTGCTTTTTATAATATTTACATCTAAACTTTAATTTATTTTATTATATTGTCGTATATCTTTTGTATATAATAAATATATCATTTAATAATTTTAATTTCAATCCTATTATGAAGAAATATAAAGATAAATTTTAAAATAAACATTATTTCTTAATATTGCTTAATACTATATTTAAACGATAATGGTATATAGAGGACAATAAAAAATAAAATGCTGATATTAGGAAGTTCAAATAAAAAAAGATCAGATATCTTTGCAAAAAGATATAAAATGCTTATTGATAAAGGAATTAATCCTAAAGAAATACTTGTATTGGTATTAAACTCATATAAAAAAAATAAATTAGAAAAGAAACTCGATAAAATAATTGATACCCCGGGTGAGTACTTGATAGGTGACGATGATCCGAATGGTAAACAAAATGAAGAAAATTACTCACCAAATACAAAGCAAATTATTGAGTCCATAGTGAAGCGAAGTGTAATTAATGAAAATTCAAGACAATCTGCTTCAAAGTTTGGTATCGGATTCAATATATATACACCATACGGGTTATGCTATAACACATTTACCGATAATAAAGAATATGTACAAAAAATAAGCGGAATTAAATCTGAAATTAATCTTTGCGGATTGGAAATTTCTCAATACATATTCAAACAAAGTATAAAAGAAGCTGATTTTAATGATTACATATCAAAAATTAATCTGCTTCATCAATTATTCAGAAGATATTCTTTAATTGTTCAAAATTGCCTGGATACAAAAGAAGTTTTGGAAAGATCGGAAATAATAAAAGAATCATTTGCAATTGAAGCACAAAGGGCAATAAATGATTATAAGATAAGAACTATTGAATATAATAGTTATGACTATCTCAGACAAATGTCAATATTTGAAAAAATATACAAAGAAACAAAATATTTTAATGATATTAAATATTTATTAATAGATGATGCAGATGAATTATCATATTCAATGTGGAAATTTATTGATTATCTTATGCCGAAAATCAAAGATTATACAATAACTGCAGATATAGAAGGTTCATCAAGATGCGGATATCTTTGTGCTTATAAATCCGGAATTAAGAATTTTATTGGTAAGTATAATCCGCAAATTGTTGAAATTAAAAATTCAACACCCAATTATACTCTTGCCCAACAAATGTATAACAATATAAAAGAAAATAAAAAAACTTTTATTAAAAGTGAATACTTGAACGGAAAAGATGAATCGGCACTAAATGGAAACACCGGATTAAATCTAGAAATTTTTCATAAAATTAAACGTCTTGATATGATTGAAGAAGTTTTAAATCAAATATCGGATTTATTATCAAAAGGTAATGACCCTTGTGAAATTGCAATAATAACCCCTAATGTCGATGAAATTTTGATTAAAACATTAAATGATTATCAAAGAATAAATTTCCAAATTTTAGCTGGAAATCAAAAATTATCTGATATTACAACTATAAAACATATATTGGTTTTATTAAAATTAGCAAATTCAATGGAAATAAAAGATTATGAATTAAAAGGTATTTTATCAGATATACTAAAAATTCCGGTTAAAAAAAGTTTATTGTTGATAAGTAAATTTAAAAAAGATAAAAAATTAACTGGCTACAATTTTGAAAATAAAATATATAATGATAAATATATAAAATTTTATTCTGTGATAAATTCATTAATAGAATCTTTTCAAAGTATAGAAGATCAAATTAAAATAATATACAGCAATATAATACAAGAATTTAATATTGAAATTGATTTAAAAAAATATGAGTTTTTATTAAAAGAAGCAAGAAGTTTTGAAACAGCTTTTAATACAAAAGAAAAAAATATAAAATCGGATTTCATAATACAAATAGAAAATAGCATAATAAGTGAAAATCCTATAAATGCAACAGAAGTAAAAAAGAATGCAGTAATCGTTTCTACTCCGCAAAAATTGATAGATTTTTCAATAGAAACAAAGTATCAATTTTGGCTGGATATATCAAGTAATGAATGGTTTAAAGAAGACTGCGGAACTTTATATAATGCTTGGGTATTAAGTCGAGATTTTACGGAAAAAGAATTTAGTTTTGAAGATAACATAAATTCAACACGAGATAAAAGTGCAAGAATAGTCAGAAAATTAATGACTTTATGTAGTAAAAACATAAAATTTTTTTCAAGTTTCTATGATAATTCAGGAAATGAAAATTATTCAGGATTGAATGATTATATTGAAATAAAAGAAAAAACGGAATTAAAAGATAATAAAATAATTCCGAGAGAAGATCAAAAGCAGGTATTAGAGTATAAAGAAGGTAGAATGGGGGTAATGGCAGTTCCCGGAGCCGGAAAAACTACAATATTACTAGCTTTAATAATGAAGTTAATAAAACAGGGAGTAAATTCCGAAAATATATTTGTATTAACATATATGGATTCAGCAGCAAAAAATTTTAAAGAAAAATTAAAACAAAATCTTCCTGATTGTTATGACACACCAAATATTTCAACAATACACGGTTTAGCGTTAAGAATAATAAAGGAAAATGGTAATTATAGCAAAATAGGTACTGATGATAATATTGAAATATGTGATGATACAACAAAAGAAAGGCTAATAAAAGAATTAATATATAATTTAAAAATTGATGAAGAAAAATATGAAAATTATCTTAAATGTATATCAATAGTAAAATTAGGGGAAAAAGAATCTATCCCGAAATCACCTCATAAAGAAATACAAGATTTTTTTCATTTTTATGAAGAATATAATAAAAGTTTAAAAAGAAATAATCTGATTGATTATGATGATATGTTATATTATGCACTACAAATATTAAAAGAGAATCCTGAAATATTAAAACATTACCAAAATATATGTAAATACATAATAGAAGATGAAGCACAAGATTCTTCAAAAATACAACAAACATTAATAACATTATTAAGCGGTAAATATCATAATATAGTAAGGTGCGGAGATATTAATCAGGCAATAACATCAACCTTTACAAATGCAGATTTATCAGGATTCAAAGAATTTGTAAATGAAAAATCCAAAACAAAAAAGGTAGAAATGACATCATCACAAAGATGTGCAAAACCGATTTATTCTCTTGCAAATAAACTGATAGAAAATTCTTTTCAAAATGAAGAAACAAAAAATGCATTTTACAAAATTAAAATGGAAGGAACAAATAAAAATCCCCAAAACACAAATGATCCTCAATATATCATATTGGAAAAAGAAGATGATGAAAAATCGTATATACTAAATAAGATACAAGAAATAAAAAATAGAGAACCATCTGCATCTATAGCCGTATTATTAAGACTTAATTCTCAAGTAAATGAATATAATGAATATTTCATCCAAAGGGGAATGAAAACATCAATCAGAACTGACTGTTTAGCCCAAAAAAGAATATATAAAATAATACATTCAATAATAAAAATTACGGAGGATCCGCTAAACAATAAGATAGTAGAAAATCTTGCCATTACATATAATGATTGTAATATTATAAAATTTAAAGATAGTGAAATACAGTATATAAAAGAATTAAAAGAACCATTTATTAATAAAGATATCAATGAAATAGAAGAAGAATCTTTAATGCAGTTGTATTGGGATATAGATTATTGGCTTGAAAATTCATCGGAAGTTATAGATATTCTTGCATTAAAAGCCGGTATGTATTATTCAAAAACAACAACAGATAAATCTAATACATATTTAACATCAACGTTTATAAAAAGATTAATAACAGAAAATGAAAATAATGAAGAGGTACTAAAAAAACTTGAATATGCGGCAGAAAGACCATTAAATATATATAAATTTTTTGAAGATGAAAACAAAGAAAATGAAACTGATTATATAAAAATAATGACAATGCATAAATCAAAAGGAGATGAATTCGATTATGTATTTATACCAATGTTAAATGAAACAAATTATCCGCTGAAATTAAAAAATATAAAAATTAAAACCGGTTCACATTTTATACAAACAATTAAAAATTTAATCGAAAA
This sequence comes from Candidatus Gastranaerophilales bacterium, assembly GCA_947588785.1. Lineage (GTDB taxonomy): Bacteria > Cyanobacteriota > Vampirovibrionia > Gastranaerophilales > Gastranaerophilaceae > Avigastranaerophilus. The sequence continues at coordinate 8,658 of CANPZN010000039.1, read as the reverse complement.
TAGTGAAATAAAGTCAATTGATGAATTAAAAAGAGAACAATTGGAAGAAAATCTAAGATTAATATATGTAGGTATAACTCGAGCAAAAAAAGAACTTTATATAACAAGTGCCAAAACGTATCGTACAAGAAAAAACGTAATTATTTCAGAATTTTTCGAAAATCTATTGAATTTTAATAATAATTTGCAATAATAGAAATTAATATTATTTCATAAAATAGTGCTATGATAGTTTTCAAGTGCTATAATAGTAGTAATTAATTTATTTAAGATAGTTATTCAAAAAAAATATAAAAGGATGGATTAATGACATATACACACGGAACACTCGAAAATGAAATTTTGAATGCAGTATGGACAATGGAAGAAAATAACACAATAAAAAATAATATATCAGTAAGTGATGTATTAGCCGAAATAAATAATAATGGAAATATAAGAGCATATACAACAGTAAAAACAGTAATGGACAGATTGGTAGAAAAGAATTTATTAAAACGAGAGAAATATGGTAAAAAGTTTTGCTATAAATCAGTGGAATCAAGAGAGGAAATGGCAGCAAGTGCAATAAATAAATTAGCCGGGCAATACTTCAATAATGATATAAGATCATTAATGCGGGCATTAGAGAAACAATGTTTAAGTTTAAAAGTGTAGATTATGTAAAATTAAGAAAAAAAACTGCAAAATTATTTATTGGAGTTTTAAGTAAAAAAATAAGTATAAGAAATGCACTCGGAAATTTTCCCAAAGATTGTGAAGATAAAACAATAATAACAGCTTGGCATGCATTATGTCATCTTGAAGCAGATGAAGATATAAGACAGAGTGATCCATTATATAAAAAAGAACAGGATGAATATATAGAATATATAGCTGAAGTTCTGCAAAACGGAGAAGAATTGCCGGAAAATATAATAAATTCATATACTCCATATCATCAAACATCACTAATTGCGAATACCAATAAGATAAAAGGAATAATACAAAGTTTTAAAAAATTTTTATGTTAAATCAAAATAAATAAACATCATTTAAAGGATATGTTTTATAAATCAAATTTGATACAATCATATATAAAATGGGAGAAAATTATATATGAGAAGATTAACATATTTAGGACATAGTGCTTTTTTTATAGAAAAAGATTGGGATGGAATATTGATTGATCCTTTTATAACAGGGAATCCGTTTGCAAAATTTGACTTTAAAAAGAAAAGAATATCTCATATAATAGTAACTCATGCACATTTAGATCATTTAGGAGATTCAATAGCAATATCAAAAGCTACAGGGGCTCAAATAGTAGCAGTATTTGAACTTGCGAATTACTGTATGGAAAAAGGAGCGAAAGCAATAGGGGTTAATATAGGAGGAAGCATAAAATTTTCGTGGGGAAGTGTAAAATTTTTACCTGCAATACATTCAAGTTCCAATCCTGATTTACCATATGGGGGACTTGCGGCAAGTGTACTTATAGATATAGATGGAACGATAATATATCACGCCGGAGATACGGCATTAATGAATGAATTTTCATTAATAGGAGAAATGTATAATCCGTATTATGCCCTTTTGCCTGTAGGCGGATATTATACAATGGATATAAAAGATGCTGCAATGGCAGCTAAAATGTTGTATGCAATGGAGATTATTCCAATGCATTACAACACTTTTTCTAATATAAAGGTAAATATAGAAGAATTTAAAGATATGATAGAATCTCAAGGACAAAAGTGTATTCCGTTAAAGGCGAATGAATATGTTGAATTATGACAAAAGTAAACCGTTAATAGCATTTATAGTACCTACAGGAATAGGTGCATCAATTGGTGGATTTGCCGGAGATGCTTCAACTTATGCAAGAAAATTTGCTAAAAAATATAATACAATAGTAAATCCTAATGTAGTTAATGCTGCGTGTTTTTCAGGTATTAGTGAAAATATGTTGTATACGGAAGGATATGCATTAACGGAATTTTTTAAAAACAGAATCGGATTAATTCCATCACGCAATAATAAAATTGGAATAATAATAGATAAAGGAATATCAGAAGGTATTATAAATGTTCATATTAATACAATAAATGCTGTAAAAACGGTGTACGGTATAGATATAGCTGACTATGAAATAACTGAAGAATCAGTAAATGTTGAATTTTATAATACAGCAAGCGGAATATCTTCAGGAAGTGTAAAAAAAGAGAAAACACTTTTAAACGCAGGAAAAAAATTAATAAATAAAGGTGTAAATACAATAGCTGTAGTATGTAAATTTGAAGAGCCGCCTGAGGATAATTATATAGACGGAGAAGGTGTTGACATAGTAGGCGGCGTAGAGGCGGTAATTTCTCATTATTTAAGTCGTGAATTAAAAATACCGGTTGTACATTCACCAGCATTTGAAGATATAACAATAACAAAAGAAATAGTTGATTCAAAGTGCAGTGCGGAATATATAACCCCGACATTTTTACCTTGTTTATTGATCGCATTACAAAATGCTCCGTTATATTCTTATAAAAATGTGGAAGAATATATAAATATAAAGGATTTAAAGGCATTAATAATGCCATATAATGCTTTAGGGTCTTCTATTGTTATTAATGCAATAAAACATAGAATACCGGTATTTGCGGTAAAAGAAAATAAATCGGTGTTGAATATAACAAAGGATATTTTAAACAATGATACAATTATAGAAGTAAACAGTTATGAAGAATGTATGAACAAAATTGAGGATTATATCAAATGAAAAGAAAGAAGCCGGGATTTTCATTAGGTGAAGTACTTATAACATTAATGGTAGTAGGAATAATAATGGCACTGTCAATGCAGACAATCAAAATAGTAAGAGCCTCATATACTTCACTTACATATTTTGCATTTGAAAATATAAAAATGATGGTAGGCGAAATATATGCCGGAAGAATTACTGCTGAGGGAAATGAGAGCGGTAAATCAGTTTTAATGTGTAAAAAATCTGACGGTATGAGTACATATATAATAAATCCTGATGTAGAAATTGTTCCGAATAGTCCAATAAAAGATTGTAAACAGTACAATGAAGGAACGACCCATGTATTTTGCAATAAATTAGTAGATATTTCAAATACATCAGGACGTACATATTGTAATAACTTATATACTGCGACAGTTGGTGAAGCAGGAGAAGCCAAAATATCCGATTTGGATGTTAAGAATCCTACATTTATTACAACAAACGGATTCAGATACTATCTGACAGAACACCAATACAATGCAAATGTATCGAATGATTATGGTTTTAGATTAATGGCAGTAGATATTAACGGAACTAATTCTCCTAATATAGCAAATCCTGAAGGCAAAGTAAAAGCAGCTGATATTGTTACTTTTTTAATAATGGATAACGGAGAAGTATTTCCTGTAGGAATAGCTGCAAATAATGTTAAAGATGGTACAAGAACAATACAATATCTTAATTCAAAATTAAAAGGATATTATTACTCTTATGATCCCAACAGAACAGAGGGTATACCTGCTGAATGTTATTTAAAAGGTCAACAATCTTGTAATTATGCGGTAGTATATATTGGCAATGAAGCCAATAATAATATGTCTACATATTCATATAGAGAAGCATATTGTAAATCTTTGGGAGCAAGACAATCTGTTTATAAAACATATTGTAATGGAATTGCCGGGCATTTCGCTTGTCCTCCGAGTAATAATGAACAAAGATTTGATTTGTGTTTAGTCGAAAATATAAAACCAATGTTTAGATATAATTTTAACAGATAAAAAAGAACCGCATTTGCGGTTCTTTTTTGAGTCTAATATCAATTAAATTATTCGGTAATTGCCTCATAGCAATCATCACATATAGTTTCATATCCTATGTGATGACCTAAAGGTCTGTATTTCCAACAGCGTTCACATTTTTCACCTTGTGCTTTAGTAACATATACACTATATCCTTCTTCATGATATTCATTCAATACAGCATTAGGCTTTTCATTTACTATAAATGCTTGTGAAGTAATGAAGATATTACAAAGCTCTTTTTCATATTTTTTGAGTAATTCTGAATTATTTGAAATTACATATACAGCAGTTTCCAAAGAGCTACCTATTTTTTTATCAGCTCTTAAAGGCTCAATCGCTTTAGTAACAATTTCTCTTACTTTTAAGATTTGAGTAAATTCTTCTTCTAATTGTAAATTATTCCATTGCGGTTGGACTTTTGGCCAAGCTGAAAGAAGAATACTTTCTAATCCGCCACGTTGAATTTCAGGTGTATTCTGCCAAATATCTTCAGCTTGATGCGGCATAACCGGAACTAATATTCTTGTTAACGCTTGAGCTATTTCAAATAAAACAGTCTGGCAAGCTCTTCTTGATAATGATTTTTTACCGCTTGTATATAACCTGTCTTTTACAATATCTAAGTAAAATGCACTTAAATCAACAGCTGCAAAATTTTGTAAATATTGAAAATAACGATAAAATTCATATTTATCAAAAGCATCAGTTACATTGTCAATAAATATGTTTAATTTATGCAGAGCAAACTTATCAATATCTTTTAAATCATCATATTTTACATAATCAGATTCGGGATTAAAATCAAACAGATTACCAAGTAAAAATCTTGCGGTATTTCTTGTCTTTTTAAATATTTCTACCAGCTGTTTAATAATATTATCACCGATTTTAACATCATTTCTATAATCAATGGAGGCAGCCCAAAGTCTTAAAATATCAGCACCATAATTTTTAATAATATCATCAGGTCTAATATAATTACCAAGAGACTTAGACATTTTTCTTCCGTCTTCGCCGAATACAAAACCGTGAGTAAGTACTTGTTTATATGGAGCATGTTCCGTTGTTGCCACACAAGTTAGTAAAGATGATTGGAACCAGCCTCTATGCTGGTCAGAACCTTCAAGATACATTTCAACCGGAGTATGTCCGAGTTCGTCAGAACGTTTTTCAACAACAGCACGCCAAGATATACCGGAATCAAACCAAACATCCATAATATCTTTTTCTTTCCTAAAATGAGTTTTTCCGCACTTAGGGCATTTAAAACCCTTAGGAAGAAGTTCTTCTGCACTATGATTTACCCACGCATCAGAGCTTTCTTTTGAAAATATTCGTGCAACATTTTCAATAGTTTCATCATTACAAATAACTTCGCCGCAATCTTCACAGTAAAATACCGGAATAGGAACTCCCCAAGCTCTTTGACGGGAAATACACCAATCTGTCCTTCCTTCGACCATATTCCCTATTCTGCTTTCACCACTGGAAGGAATCCATTTAACATTTTTAATGGCTTCCATTGCTTTATCTCTAAATTTGTCTACTTTTACGAACCATTGAGGTGTAGCTCTGTAAATAACAGGATTTTTACATCTCCAACAGTGAGGGTAGCTGTGATTTATATCTGCCTTAGCTAACAAAGCGTTTTTTGCTTCCAGTTTTTTTATAACTATTTCATTACCTTTATAGTAAGGAACACCGATTAAATCCAGATCATCAAACATATCAGATTTTTGCCACATACCTTTATAATCTAAAGGAGAGAATGTCGGAATTGAATATTTTTGGCAAACTTCCCAGTCTTCAAGCCCGTGTCCCGGTGCTGTATGAACACAACCTGTACCTGCGTCAAGCGTTACATGATCTCCGAGTATTATTTTACTTTCTCTATTATATAGAGGGTGAAATGCACTCATATTTTCAAGTTCTGAGCCTTTTAATGTTCCTTTAACCTTTATTTCATTTTCATTGAAATCAACATCTTTTAAGAAATTACTCAATAATTCTGTTGCTACAATATAGTTATCATTATTATATTCAAATAAAGTGTATTCAAATCTTGCATTTAAACATACTGCAAGGTTTGAAGGTATTGTCCAAGGAGTTGTTGTCCAAATTACAACATATAAATCATTGTCAGCCTTTAAATTTATAAGACTATATACTTTATTTTTATCTTGATCATTAAATTTAAAACGTACATAAATACTGGTTGAAGTATGGTCTAAATATTCAACTTCTGCTTCAGCTAAAGCTGTTTCGCAAGAAGCACACCAATATACAGGTTTTAAGCCTTTTTCAATGTAACCTTTTTTGTACATTTCGCCAAAAACCCTTATTTGTTCAGCTTCATACTCCGGTGCTATTGTAAGATATGGATTAGCCCAATTTCCAAGTACTCCTAGTCTTTTAAATGCTGCTTCTTGTCCTTTTAAACTATTTTTAGCATATTCTCTGCATTTTTGTCTTAATTCACCTTCGGTAATAGCTTGTCTTCCGCCTTTTATTGTTTTAACAACGGCATTTTCTATCGGTAAACCGTGAGCATCATACCCCGGTACATATGGAGCATAATATCCGTTTTGGGATTTATATTTAATAATAATATCCTTTAAAATTTTATTTAAAGCAGTTCCAACGTGTATTTTATCGGAACTTAAATAAGGAGGGCCATCGTGTAATATAAATTTATTTGTTTTATCTCTTTGAGCATTATTTTTTTCATAGATTTTATTATCTTCCCAAAATTTTTGAGTAATAGGTTCTTTTTGAACGGCATTTGCTCTCATTTCCAGCGTTGTTTTTGGTAAATTTATGCTATCTTTATAATCTTTTTTTGTACTTTCTGTCATATTTTCCACCTAATTAATCTAGTGATTAAACCTTGTTTTGTTTATCGCAAGTGTAATATATCTCACTTTTTCAATATGCCATTCAAAAATTTTGCTTTTGATATCAAAATTTTCTAAGACAATTTATACCTTATTTATTATATTGTAATATAAACAAATTTTATAGTACAATTTTAAAATTTCGGCAAATTATTTTATTTTCATGTTTTATGGGAAATAAAAGGAAGGAAAGATGACTATAATTAATACAAAATTTAATTCTCCCGTAATAGAAAGACCGATTTTAAGCAGAAATAATAATCAATCTGGGCAAGAAGAACAAATAAAATTTGAGAATCAAGATCAATTTAAACAAATTCCATATTATGTTCCGATTGGTATTCAAAAAATATCATTCGGACATTTGCAAAAAGATTTAAAAGAGTTTGATATTGAAACATTACAAGATAAAAAGATCTCAGAAGAATTTGAACCTGTAGAATTTATACCCCCTGTTCCGAAGTCACCTGATGATTATATAAATGTATCAGCTATAACAACTACTGCATATGGCTATAGAACTGACGAAATAAGACATTTTTTAAATACCGGAGAATTAATTTCTTATAAACAAGATAGTATAGTTCAAGAATGTAAAGATCAAGGTTTAAGCAAAGAAGAAATTCAAGAACGTATTGAAGAAGAAAAAGTTCGTTTTAAAGAAACATATGAACGTGAGCTTGAAATTGCAAATGCAAATATTGAAAAAACACACCCGTTAATAAAAGATCATACTGTTTATAGAGTTGTGGAAGATCCGGGGATAAGTGAAGAAACAAAAAAATATATAGAAGAATTAGGTAAGCTAAAACCGGGTGAAGAAGTAAAATTAAGTACTACTCCAATATATGCTTCAACATCTCCCAAAAGAACATTAGCTACTTATTCTTGTCAAGATAATCCTAAAATATTATTTAAAATGAATCTAAAAAAAGGTTCAAAAGTATTTACATTCCCGGGAGATGGAATTGAACAGCTTATATTAAAAGCCGGTGCTAAATTTAAAGTTGTTGATAATGAGGAATATAAAAATAACTTTAGATTAATAACACTGGATTATTTATATGAATAATATTCGTTGAGCTATGATATGGAACGTGAAAGAAATCTTAAAGTGTCAATAGCGAATTGCAGAATATATGACTGCCAGTAAATTGTCCGAGTAAATTTTTACGATAAGCCGAAGGTGTGAGTAAAAATTTGCGAGTGGCGTATTGAAAAGGTGAGCAACATTACGGTTGCGAGGAGCAAGCGTAATGTTGCGACACTAGATTAAAATTATCTTAATCGGGTGCCGCAACTTTTGCTTGCTGTCTTGAAATTTGCTGTCTTGGGGCTTGTCATTCGCTCGCTGTCGCTGCTGCTCATTTCAGCCCCTTCGTCACACGGGTTCACTTTGTTTCACCCTTTCGCAAATTTCGCTCTTTTGAAATTGGAGCAGCGGCTTTTTTAAAATTTAGGCAGTAGGGTAGACTTGCCTTTCTTTTCTTTTATTTTATTTATTTGATAAATAATAAAGTTTAAAAATGTAGGGTAGTTAGTAGGGTAGACTTTAGTCTACCATTAATTATTTTTTATTTTATTTATTTTTTTGTAAATAATAAAAAATTACGTTCTTCAGCTTCGTATAGAATACTTCTAAGCTCAGCTTAAGCCCCGTAACTCAGGCTTACGCCTTCAGACAAACGGGGCTTTTTCCGTTTCTTCGCTAAGAAGTTTTACTATACTCCGCTATGAACTTTAATTTTTTTTATTTACTTTTTATGTCTTTCAAATTAATAGGTAGTAGGGGTAGACTTTAGTCTACCTTTCATTATTTTTTATTTTATTTATTTTTTCTGTAAATAATAAAAAATTGCGTTCTTCAGCTTCGTATAGATTACTTCTAAGCTCAGCTTAAGCCCCGTAACTCAGGCTTACGCCTTCAGACAAACGGGGCTTTTTCCGTTTCTTCGCT
>CANPZN010000038.1 GCA_947588785.1 Candidatus Gastranaerophilales bacterium | reverse complement strand
AATAATCTTTTTAATAAGCCTTGGAAACCTTGGCCGTGGCGAGCTTCATCTTTTGCCATTTCGTGAACAGTATCGTGGATTGCGTCATAACCAAGTTCTTTTGCTCTTTTTGCTATTTCCATTTTTGCTGCACAAGCTCCTGCTTCTGCTTCTGCTCTCATTTCTAGATTCTTTTTTGTTGATGGTGTTACAACTTCGCCTAATAATTCTGCAAATTTTGCAGCATGTTCCGCTTCTTCATATGCATATCTCTTATAGGCTTCTGCTACTTCCGGATATCCTTCTCTTTCAGCTTGTCTGCTCATTGCTAAATACATGCCGACTTCTGTACATTCTCCCATAAAATGATCTTTTAATCCTTGAAGTACTTGTGCGTCAACACCCTTTGCCACGCCGATAACATGTTCTGTTGTCCATGTTAAACCTTTATTATCATCCATTTTATTGAATTTATCTCCGGATACACCACACATAGGGCATTTCTCGGGAGCTTTATCTCCTTCTATGGTATAACCGCATACACTGCATACAAACTTTGACATACTCTACCTCTTTCTTATTTTTGTCTAGCATATTTTCCAGGATATTATACTATAATAAATTAATCGGATAATCAATATCATTTCCGGGCTGTTATAATTCTTTCTATTGAATTATAATCTTTCATTATTTTTATTTCTTTATAATCAAATTCTTCAAATATTCCTTTTACAATTTCCGCTTGTTCTTGACCCAGTTCAAATGCTATCAATCCATTTTTTTCTAAATAATTATTTGCTTGTATAATTATTTTTTCATAAAATTCTATACCTCGTTCATCTTCCGTAAAAAGAGCAATCGCAGGATCATAATCACGTACTTCTTTTTGCAGATTCTTTTTCTCTTTCAATGGTATATATGGCGGATTCGATACAATTATATTATATTTATCATTAACATTTTGAAATAAATCAGATTTAAAAAATTTTACTTTATCAAAAATGTTATACATTAGTGCATTTTTTTTAGAAACTTCAAGTGCCTCTATTGATATATCTACAGAATCCGCTTCAATATTTTTATTTTCCAATACCAAAGTTATAGGTATACATCCACACCCGCTTCCGATATCTAAAATATTAGGATTCTTAATTTTTTGTGAATATTCTAATACTTCTTTTACCAATAATTCAGTCTCAGGGCGAGGAATAAGTGTATATTCATTTACAAAAAATTTTCTTCCGTAAAAATATGCAAATGATAATATTTGTTGTAACGGACGTCTTGTTTTTACTCTTTCAACAAATATTTTTTTCGCTTTTTCTATCTGCCAATTTTCTAATGATTTCCCAAGGTAAAAGTCTTTAACACCATAATTAAAAAGTACATCAAGAGTAAAATCTATTTCTGATTTTGCCTCTTCAACTGAAAAATTATTTTTTATATACAAATCTAAAAAATCTTTTACGTACATAAAATAATTTTACACCATATATATTATCTAAACAAATCTTTTATGCTGAATTTCATTTTTTTTGTTTTTAAATTTACAGAAATCATTTTTTCCAAGATCGGATTTGTTTGCGGAGTTTTATTTAATCTGGTATCGCACTTTGTTGCCGATTGTCTTGAATTTTTCTTTTCCTCGCTTGAGCACTTCACTGTACTTCGTTTGTCGTTCAGCTCGCCCTCACAGTCTCGGGGTTGTCCACTTTTACTCGGTTCTACACTACGTGAAATCCGTTCATCGCAACTATTCAAGTATTCATTTAATTTAACAATTTTTTTACTGTTCATAATAATATAAAATCAGATTTTTTTAAAAATTGCTACTTAATGATATAATTTAGTTAATATATTTTAAAGGTAAAAATAATGTTTTATAAAAGCTGCCAATGGGTAAATAGAGGAATCGAATTCAGAACAGACAATTTAAGAATATGCTGTTACGGCTATTTACAAGGCAGAGAAACAGAATATCAAACAACTATTAAAGAAAATTATCATGGAGAACTTTTAGATTGGAATGAAATTTTCAAAATCAAAGATAATTTAAAAGCCATGCATAAAGCAGGAAAATATTTGGATGCTTGTAAAGATTGTATCTATTTATACGAAAAAGATTGGGATGAAGAAAATTATATAAATCATTTTACTTTAAATCACTGGACTAAGTGTAATTGTAATTGTACATATTGTTATACCAAAGATAATAAAAAAGCATTTAATGCATATAAAGAATATCCTTTATATCCTATTATAAAAGATATGTTCAAAAAAGAAGTTATTAAGAAGACTGAAGAATCTTGTATTATTTTTGGCGGGGGCGAACCTACAATATTAAAAGACTTTGATAAACTTATTAATCTTTTTCTTGAACACGGATGTAAAAATATTAGAATTAACTCATCAGGTATTAAATATTCTAAAAGTATTGAAAAAGGACTTAAACTCGGTGCAATTAGTCTTGTAATTTCAACAGATTCAGGTTGTAAACAAACTTATGAAAAAATTAAAGGTGTTAAAACATACAAAAAAGTTTGGGAAAATATACGTAAATATGCTAAAGCACAATCATCAGAAAATTTATTAAAAGTTAAGTTCATTTTATATCCTGAAGTTAACGACAATTATGATGAAATTGATAAATGGTTTGATGAGGTAATAAAAAATGGAGTCAAGGCTGTCAGCCTTAGTGTTGAACAAGATTGGTACAATACTCATCAACCGAAATTTACTCCCAAAATATATGAACAAATTGCTTATATGGAACAACGTGCAAAAGACTTAAATCTTGATATGGAAATTTATTGTGAAGCCTTAGCGGTTTTAAGAGAACATAAAATATTGTCCGAGTAAATGTCATGTCTTAAACAAGGTGCGATAATTTGCAAGTGGAGTGTTGAAAATAGCATAATGTGTATCAAAGCGGAGTCTTAGCAACTATATGGTTGCCTTTGAGCAAGCACAAGGTTACAATACCGGATTAAATATATATTTGCTATAAATAACTTTTCATAATAAAGGATATTTTTCCGTCAATTTTTGTATTAAAAGATCCATCTTTATCCATAATTCCAAGTTTAACTAAAAATTCATTCATTTCTTCTTTATTTTTAGCAACAACATTTAGATTACCGCCTATTTCCTTCAAATTATGTAAATCTTTTAATGAAGATGTAGCATCCACGGTAAGATTACATCCTACTCTTTCCAAACTCGGAATTGATTTAAGCGTAGTATTTACAAGATTACAATCAGTAGAAATATAGTTAACATTTTTTATAATATCAGATTCAGACAATTTTGATTTTAATAATTTTAATTTTTGATTTGTAAGGTTAGATGAAAATCGATCCAGACTTTTTTTATATTTTCCGAAGCTATTATCATATCTTACTCTAAAACCCAATTGTCTTACAATAAAAGTATCAACGCTATTCCATAAATTAGGTTTGGTTTGATCAATACTACTATACCATGGCGGCATATTAAGACGGTCAGCTTCACTACTTAAAGTTTGTATACTTTTATTCGCAATCGACGCACTTCCGTGTCTGTTTTTATGAAAAAGTTCGTTCAAAGAATAAGTTGTTTCATTCATTTTAAAAATTTCCCTGCCTTATAATGTTTTCTAGTGCAAATCCAATGTCGCAAAATTTAGCTCACGTTCCTTATTACGAAATTTTTTTGGACAATTTATCCGTACGTATAAAGAAAGTATACAAACTGAAAAAAATTGCTATTTTTATGTATAATTGTTAAAATAAATATATTTAATATGGAGATTATATGCCTAAACTCAATGTTGATCAAAGAACAATTATAAATTTATTTCAAGATAAAAAATCAGATTTTCTGATACCTGCATATCAAAGACCATATGCCTGGGGTGAAAATGAATGTCAAACGTTATGGGATGATATTTTTACATTCGCTATTCCCGATGAAGGAAGTAAAGAATTTGACAGTAACAGCGAATATTTTTTAGGCCCTATAGTTACTTTTAAAAACAAAGAAAATAAATTAGAAGTCATCGATGGTCAACAACGATTAACTACTATAATGTTATTGCTTAGAGCATTTTATTCTAAATTTGGACATATGCAAGATAAAGCCTCCAGAGCCACAAAAGAAAATATCGAAAAATGCCTATGGAAAACCGATGAATTTGGTGAACCGAATATGAATGCATTAAAAATAGATTCTGAAGTCGCAACCGATAACAACAAAGAAGAATTTTTTAATATATTAAAAACAGGTAATGCTTCTAAAGAACAAAAAAGTAAATATGCTGAAAATTATCGTTTTTTCCAGGAAAGTATTCAGAAATTTTTAGATAAATATCCTACTTATTTTGCATATTTACCTACAAGAATTATGAATAATTGTATTCTTTTACCTATTGAAGCAGAATCACAAGATACAGCACTAAAAATATTTTCTACTTTAAATAACAGAGGGAAACCTCTATCAGACTCCGATATATTTAAATCTGAATTATATAAATTTTATTCCGACTTAGGTAAGAAAGACCAATTTATTGAAAAATGGAAAATATTAGAAGAATTATGTCAAAAAACATTTAATACAACAGAAAATCCTATGGATGAATTGTTTACACGATATATGTTTTTTATTCGTGCAAAGAAAGGCATTAAATCTTCAACAACAGAATCACTTCGTAAATTTTATGCAACAGATGACTATGCCATTTTAAAAACAGAAGACACACTTAATAATATCATTGACTTGGCAAATTTTTGGAATGATATATCAAATCAAGACAAAGACAAATTTACACAAAAAACACTCAGTAAATTATTTGTATTAAATTATGCTCCAAATGGGATGTGGACATATTTTGTATCTGTATACTTTATGCAAAATAAAGATAGTGATGGATCTTTAGAAGAAAATCAATTTTGCAATTTTTTAGATAAAATAACAGGCTTTATTTGGACATTTGCAATTACAAATCCCGGAGTAAATGCCCTAAGAACTCCTATTTATACAGAAATGATCAATCTTGTTAATAATAATCCGATAACTTTTGCCGATTTTAAGTTTGATATTAATAAAATTAGAAGTGCATTTTCTATTTTTAATTTTAATAATTCAAGACCTATTACAAAATCAATGGTTACTTGGTGGGCATATCAAGATGAAAATCAAGAATTATTACCGCTTGAAACGACATTGGAAATAGAACATATTTACGCACGAAGCAGACAAGATAAAGAAAAATCATTAAATAACATTAATAATCTTGAATCTCTCGGGAATAAGGCATTATTAGAAAAACGTATTAATATCCGTGCTACCGATTACAGATTTGAAGATAAGAAAAAATATTATATCGGCTATTATTCTGCTAAAAAAAATCAAAAAAAAGAAGGTACAAAAATTATAGAACTTATCAATTTAGCTAATACTAAATCTGATTTTACCGAAATTGATATAGAGCATAGAACAACAAAAATTATAAATAAATTTATAGAATTTTTGTCGAAAAATGGTTTAACAAAATAAAAATTGACACAATATAGACACAAGAAAAATTTAAACCAGGCGGAATTGTTATAAATAAAGATAATAAAATAATGTCGAAGATGGGACTCGAACCCACAAGGCGTGAACCACATGAACCTGAATCATGCGCGTCTACCAATTTCGCCACTTCGACATTCATAATCAGATTTAATCCAATTTCGCAACCTTCTGCTTGCTGTCTTGGGGCTTGTCATTCACTCGCTTTCGCTCGACTTCACCCTACGGAAAAATCGCCACGTTCATTATTGCGAAATTTTCTCAGACATTTTTAAAATTTACAATTACATACCATGTTCATTGTAGATTTTTATATAATAATAATATCATAAAAAAGATGGTACTGAATAATTTTCAGTACCATCTTTTATTTCTTATTGTTGAGCAGGAACTTCTTCTATTGTTTCTGTTTCCGTAACTACTACCTCATTATTACCCATTTGTTCTGCATTATATTGATTTTGATCAGTTGCCATCGGAGGATTCGTATTCATATTTTCATTTGCTGTTGTATCTTTTTGATTACATCCTGCAAAAATTACTACAGAACTAATTAATAACATTGATAATAAAATTTTCTTCATTGCTTTCTCCTTTTACTAATACCGGCTAATTATAAAATTTCTATAATGTTATTTGCATAGCTCATAAGGTTATTTTATTTAACTATTTTTTTAATTAACCTGATGTCGTAAAAGTTATTTCAATGCCAAATTTTTGAAATTAACCAAAAGTTGCTCCTTTTCGCAATATTTTTTTCCCATCCCCGAACATTATTTATTATACGGTTTTAAAGATTCTAAGAATATTGCCCTCACTATATCTTTATTTCCTTCTACGGGAGCTATTGAAAGTAAGCCTGATAAAGAAGGAGTTTCAAATGTTAATTTAACCAGTTTATCAACATCTGCTTCATTAAATCCTTCGTCAGAAAGTTTTTTCTTTATACCGACAGAAAATAACCATTCTTCAACTTTCTTTGCTGCATATTCTGCTTCATCGGGTGTTCCTTTTAAATCAGGTATTATTGTATGAAATAATGTTGCAATTGTTTTTGATTTGGCAGGATAAATATATTTTATTACCGCAGGTAAAATCATTGCAAGACCAAGACCGTGTGAAAGTTTTGGTTTAACTCCGCTTAAAGGATGTTCTAGTGCGTGGGTAAAATGTAGTAAACCGTTATCGAAACTAACACCGCCTAATATTGAAGCATATAACAGAAAATATCTTGCTTCCTTATCTTTTGGATCCTTATTTATTCTCGGTAAATATTTTGCAACTAATTCAATACACTCTTTTGCACAAGAGATTGATAAAGGTGAAGCAACTTTTGTTGTTGCAGCTTCTACAGAATGATTAACCGCATCTATTGATACATAAATTGTCTGTTCCGGTGATAAATTCATCATTAGTTCAGGATCATCTATTGAATATGACGGATATATACAATCATAAGCAATTGCTGGCTTATACTGTGTTTCAGGAATTGTTACAACAGCAAATCTGTTTGTTTCCGTTCCCGTTCCGTGAGTAAGGTTAATTGCTACAATAGGAACAGCTTTTTTAGGGGTAAATTTAAATTCAAAAATATCTCTTGCACTTACTCCTTCATTGGCTAATATTATTGCTACGGTTTTTGCTGCGTCGATAGGAGAACCTCCGCCAATGCCCATTACTGCTTTTGCACCATATTCTTTACCCAATTTTGCCGCCGCATCAACCGCATCTGCAGTAGGATTAGGTGTAACCTCAGCATAATTTATATATCCTATTCCGTTATTTTTTAATGCTCTTTCTATAACTTCCCAAGCACCTGAAGTTTTATATGCACTCTTCCCAGATACTACAATAATTTTATCAAGCCCTTTTGATTTCATATCCTTTGCAATATCTTCTATTTTATTTATTGCACCAAACCCAAAATATACATTTGGTTTTACTCTCAGTTCCACAACTTGATTAATATCAACATCATTTTTCCACATAGCTATCTCCTTTCCTGAATAACCAATTATACTATATTTTTTAGCTAAAATAAATAGTCATTTTATATAAAGATGTCCGAGAAAATTTCACAATAAGGAACGCAGGCAGAGCCGATTTAAAGTTGGATTAACGAAATTTCGTGCAGTCAAAGGCAGACTGGCTTTTGCAAAAGGAATTTTAAGACAAATATAAATAAGTTAAACCAAACTTTTAAAATAGCACTGCACCAAACCCCGAGGATGTGATGGCAAAGCAAGTGTAAGGTTGCAACACTAGATTAAATCAGTTTCTCAAATTCAAAACCCCGTGCGAAATTTTCTCGGTCATCATTCAAACTCTTGTGATATAATATACAATTAGATATGAGTAAAAAGAATTAAAGCCATGGATAATAATGGAACACTGACATTAAAACAAGAAGTTCTTATAAAATTAGTAGAAGCATTTTTTTCTGATGACTTTGAACAAAATACAAGATTAATACCGTTTATTATGCGTCCAAAAGGTTCTGATGTACCATTCAGATGCTGCATATATAAAGAACGTGCTATTTTAAGGGACAGAGTTATTGCTGATTTGGGATTTTCAATAGAAGATGATAATGAAGAAACTTCTCTTGCCACATATGCAAAAGAATCCTTAAAAAGAGAAACATTTAATGATAAGGTATTAACAGTAATAGGTGCAGCTTGTAAAGGTTGTGTACCTAACAGAATGTATGTAACAAATCTATGTCAAGGCTGTGTAGCCCGTTCTTGTAAGCATGCCTGCAAATTCGGTGCAATTAGTATAGTAAACGGCAAATCACAAATAGATGCCTCTAAATGCAAAAATTGTAAAATGTGTATGAGTGCATGTCCTTATAATGCAATAGTAAAAATAGCAGTACCTTGTGAAGATGCTTGTCCCGTTGCTGCCATTGAAAAAGATGAAAAAGGATTGGCAAAAATCGATCACGAAAAATGTATTTCTTGCGGAAGATGTGTTAAACGATGTCCCTTTGGAGCTATAAATGAAAAAAGTCAATTAATAGATATTTTAAAAAATATAAAAGCCGGAAAAGAAGTTATTGCATTAATAGCTCCGTCAATAATAGGACAATTTAAAGGGAATATATATCAATTAAAAACAGCATTAATTAAAGCAGGATTCAAAGATGTATATGAAGTAGCAATGGGTGCAGACATTACTGCAATAAATGAAGCCAATGAATTTAAAGAACGAATGAATAATAATGAACCGTTTATGACAACATCTTGTTGTGCCGGATATAATGAATTAAGAAAAAAACATTTAACGGAAATAAACAAATATGCTTCAGATACAAAAACTCCTATGTTTTATACTGCTGAAATAGCGAAATCAGAATATCCTAACGCAAAAATAGTATTCATAAGTCCTTGTGTTGCAAAGAGAAAAGAAGTTTTTGAAAATAAAAATGTTGATTTTCTAATGAATTATACTGAATTAAATGCACTGTTGGAAGGGAAAAAAATTAAAATAGAAGATTGTGAAGAAACTTCTTTTGGCAGAGAAAGTTCAAAACAAGGCAGAAATTTCGGAGTAACAACCGGAGTTTCGGGTGCTGTTCAAAAAGCAGCAAACAATGAAATAAAAAGCTGCATTATTAATTGCTTAAACAAAGATACAATTAATCAATTAAAAAAATATGCCCTGGAAGCTAAATGTAATGAAGGGCAATTGATTGAAATTATGTGCTGTGAAGGCGGTTGTCTGGGTGGTAATGCAGTTATTGAAAATCAAAAAACAGCAAAAAAAGCACTACAAAAACTTTTAGATATCAGTAAGGATATAAATCCCGTATAAAATCCATTGCAAAATCTACAATACCGATTGAAAATATTATGACAATATAACAAAAAAATTCTAAAACATACAACAAATATTAGAAAGGTAAATTATGAAAAATACTGTAGTAGTTGGTGCTCAATGGGGAGATGAAGGAAAAGCAAAAATAACTGACTTATTAGCAGAATACGCTGATGTTATTATAAGATATCAAGGTGGTTGTAATGCCGGTCATACAGTAGTTGTAAATAATGAAACATACAAATTTCACCTCATTCCCTCCGGCGTTTTATATAAAAATAAATTTTGTTTCATTGGAGCAGGAACAGTCATACATCCTGAAACATTTTTAAAAGAAACTCAAGATTTAATTCAACGAGGAGTAGATCTATCTTCTCTAAAAATCAGCCCTTTAGCCACTATAACACTACCATATCATATAGATATCGACGGAATAAATGAAACTAATTCCAATAAAAATAAAATAGGTACTACAAAAAAAGGAATTGGGCCTACATATTCCGATAAAATAGGAAGATATGGACTTAAAATTCAAGATTTATATGATGAAGAATCTTTAAATACCCGATTAGATGCTATTCTCCCTTTGAAAAATAAAATACTTGAAAAAGTTTATAATTCTAAAACATACTCAAAAGAAGAAATTCTGGAACGTTGCAGAGAATATGCAATTATTTTTAAACCATACTTATGTACAGATTGGGTTCAAAAATTATCAAATGCAATAAAAGAAGATAAAAAAATTCTTTTTGAAGGTGCACAAGGTATTATGCTTGATATAGATTACGGAACTTATCCTTATGTAACAAGTTCAAATCCAATCGGAGGTGCTGCGGCAACCGGAAGCGGTATAGGCCCTACACATATTAAAAATATAATCGGAGTTACAAAGGCATATATCACAAGAGTAGGTGAAGGCCCTTTCATAACTGAATTAACAGATTCTATCGGAGACAAAATAAGAACAATAGGCGGAGAATATGGAACTACTACAGGAAGACCAAGACGTTGCGGATGGTTTGATGCCGTTCTTTCCAGATATTGCGTTTTAGTCGGCGGATTAACTCAAATGGCAATTACCAAAATAGATGTTTTTAATGATTTTGATGAATTAAAAGTTTGTATCGCTTATAAAGACAAAAGAAACGGTAAACTTTATAATGATTACCCAACTAATATTAATTTACATAAATATCTTGAACCTGTTTATGAAACATTTAAAGGCTGGAACTCTGATATTTCCAATGCAAAATCTTTGGAAGATTTACCTTTGAATGCCCGTACTTATCTGAAAAAACTTGAAGAACTCGTTGGAATTCCTATTAAAATAATAAGTGTAGGAGCTGATAGAGAACAAACAATTATTCTTGAAAATCCTTTTAAATAAAAATGAACTTTTTATATTTTGATTCGTTAAATATAATGTAGGGAATCAAAAAGGAAAACAACTTTCCAAAATAACACAGGTGATTTAATTTTTTTAAATCACCTTTTTATTTTTAAAAGTTTCCATTAATCACATTTCGCAGCCTTGTACGCACTCATTTAGCTTTCATTAAGGGGATAAATTTTCTCGGACAATTTTCTTAAACTTAATATAAAGAAAAATAACAAAGCTGTTGACTATAAAAAATGTTCTTGGTATTGTATTTAAGGAGTTAGACAAATGCGTCTGTAGCTCAGTAGGTAGAGCACTCCCCTTTTAAGGGATAGGTCGCGCGTTCGAATCGCGCCAGACGCACCACTTTTTTTAAGTCGTTTGGTTTTTTATTTTTTTTAGTTTTTTTAAAATAATAAAATGGTAGTTTCAATGAATTTTATCTCATCCGATTTCATTGATTTTAGTGCATATTTCATTTAAAATAAAAATTATTTTAGTTATGAGGTTAGGTATATGTTTAATCAAAATAAAGTAATTTCAAACATTTTTTTATTTTTATTTTGTATTGCAATATGTTTATCATTATTTTCAGTTACTTATCTATTAAAATATGACATATTAACTCAACATGATCTGGTTTTTTCCTACGGAAGAAAATTTTTAGAACCTGAACATGGCAGATATCTTGCCCATTTGGTAAACAGCCTATTAACTGAAGTTATTCCGGAATACATAAATATTCATCCAAATGATTTACAACCTATTGTTCTTGCCCCTTTAAAAGGAATTTGTGTTATATTAAGCTGTTTATTCATTTCTAATTCTGCATTTTTATTCTCTAAAAATCCAAATCTTAACAGAGAAAAAATATCTAATCCTTCTTTTATAACTTTATATACATTAGTTTTCTTATCGCTTTTTAATGTGAATTATTTCTTTTATGATCAATACAGTGAATATTATAACATCTCTGAAAATATTGTATTTTTTGAATATTCAATGAGCATATTATTATATGTTTTACTATTTAGTTTCGCTGCATATTATTATATTAATGAAAAATTCAAAATTACCCCCCCCCAGCAGCTAATTATTTCTGTCATTGCTTTTTTGACAGGTACAAGTGTTGACCCTGTCAATGTTCCTTCTTTATTTATATTAATACTTTTTGGCATAATACTACTAATCCAATTTCATAAAACCTTAAATAAAACTGTAATTTATAATATTTTAAAAGTTTATTCTGCTTATATTTTAGGAATAATCTGTTATTTTATAAGACCTTTACATCATCATCCGGATTATCATAATTTAACTTTAATTCAATATGTAAAAGAATATTTTCCTGATTTTCTTTCAAATTATATTAAAACCTTTTTAAGTAAAGAATCATTAATATTAATACCTATAATATTTGCAGTTATTGTTTTAATATTTATGAAAAATTTTGAAAAAAGCAAGAAAAACGTACTTATTTTTTCTTCTTTAAATATTTTAAGTTTTGTTATTTTTTATTTTTTCATATTTTTACTCGGATTTTATGCAAATGATTTCTTTTGGTTTAACTGCAGTAAATGGATAAACATTTATAAAGTTATATGTTTATTTCACTTATTATTAATAGTTGGTTATATTTTAGATTGCAATAAATATTTGACATCAAAAAAATCACTATTAATAAAAATTGGGTTATGTATTTTTACAATGATAATTTTTTCTAAAAATTTAATTATTGATTACATTCCTAATATAAGACATTATTCACAAGAAAATAAAGAATTAAGAAAAGTCGCATATATTATTGAAAAATTGGCTATGACTCAAAAAAATGATGTTATTACTATTCCTGAAAAATATGCACAACGAGAATATTCATTCCCTTTATTCTTAGAAGAAAAAGAATGCAGTTTCTATGTATATATTACAAATGTTCATCCAGAAATTCATAAAACAGGTTTTATTTATGATGATTCAAAAGTCAATTTAAGTATATTTTCTGATAAAGAACTTGAACTTCTTAAATTTCAAAATCTAATAAACGGAAGAATGTACAGACATAAAAAAGTTATTAAAAATTGTTATTAAATATTCTTAGGGTTCCAATAGAGTCGGTTTAAAGTCGGATTAACGAAATTTCGTACAGCCAAAGGCGGATTGTCTTGTACGAAAGGAATTTTGAGACAAATATAAATAAGTTAAACCAAACTTTTAAAGTGCCGCTGCCCGAACCCGAGAATGTGAGAGTGAGCAGAACATTGCGACACTAAATTAAATTATAAATTAAACTTTTTAACCAGTTTTACAAGAATTTCATCCCACGCTTTTTCGGATGGGTGAGGATGATTCGGATCATTAACGGCTCTGTCTTCAGGTTTGTTCATTTTTCTTCCGATTAATTCTTCCGTAGAAACTACTGTTATTCCCTCTTTTTCAAGTCTTGTTCTAAATTCTTTTGAATTCATAATTTCAAATAATTTATTAATACTTTTTTCATCATTATTCATAGAATTTTTTATTCCGTCACATAAATCTTTATTTACATCCGAATATATTAAAAATATAAACTTACTGTCAGGAAATAATTTATCACTCTGCAGTTTCATTTTATGCATTAATGAATAAAATAAGTTTAGTCTTTTTTCAAAATTTTCATCATTATTAAAATAATAATCAACTTCTAAATCTTTAAAATATCTATAAATATATGAATTATAAAGAAAATTATATTTTT
Source organism: Candidatus Gastranaerophilales bacterium (assembly GCA_947588785.1). Classification (GTDB taxonomy): domain Bacteria; phylum Cyanobacteriota; class Vampirovibrionia; order Gastranaerophilales; family Gastranaerophilaceae; genus Avigastranaerophilus. The sequence continues at coordinate 3,518 of CANPZN010000038.1, read as the reverse complement.
GAAAAGGAATTAAACCATTTTTTCTATAATAATTATAATATTGATGATAACACCATCTTTGAAGATGATGAAACATATATAAATATATTACATATTCCGGAGAAGCTAATGGGGGGGGGTATGATTGTTCTAACAGAGGTTCTTTCTCTTCTATATCAAGCATAACATCAGATACAGTAGGCCCATAACCTACTGCTCCCATGTTATATACCCACCTGTTCGTTAATTTAGTTAATTTAGATGTAACATTCTTTTCTTGTGGTAATTGTTCACCATATATATATGAACACCCAAGCATTAATATAGGTCTTTTATCTTTATAATCAGGATTATATTTTATAAATCTTTCCGGCGGATAATGATCTAATATATCTTGTAGTTTCGTTTGAAAAAATGCTACATTTCTATCATCTTTCTTCCAATAATCAATAAATTTATTAAAAAAAATAATCTCTAAAATTACATACATCGATATCAAAATAATAATATTTATCAGAATTATTTTTTTTAAATTCATCATTATTTTCCTGAAACTGCAACTTCTTCAATATCTTTACATTCCAAAAGTCTTTTTCCGAGCTTTTTTACGGTTATAAGATCCTCTTGAGGCTTTTTCCCTGTCGTAGTAAGATAATTTCCAGTCATTATTCCTTCTACGCATGTTCTTAACGCCAATTCTTGGTTCTCTTCCGATAATTTCATTCGTCCGCCGCAAAATCTCAAAACAGATTTCGGATTTGAAATTTTAAATATTGCCAGTGTCCTTAATATATTTTCTTCATCTATTTTATCGGAATAATTTTCAAAAGGTGTTTTTGCAATTGGCATTAATATATTTATCGGTATAGATTCCGGTTCTATCTGTGATAATTCTATTGCCATTTCTACTCTCTGCTCTATGCTTTCGCCCATCCCTAAAATTACACCGCAGCATAATTCCATTCCGTATTTTTTTACCAATTTACAGGTATTTACCCTATCTTGCCAACTATGAGTCGTACAAATCTCATTATAATATGATTCGGATGTATTTATATTATGATGATATCTTTTTAAACCGTGTTGAGCAAGCATTTTGGCTTGCCAATCCGTCAAAATGCCAAGTGAAGCACAACTTCTTATTCCTTCTGTTTTATTTAATACATCTATAATTTCCAATATTTTTTCAAAGTTTTCTTCATCCGGTGATTTCCCTGATGTAACAACAGCAAAACGCATTACACCATTTTCTTTCGCTTCTTTTGCTGATTCCGTCACTTTTTCAACATCAATTAACGGATAATCTTGTATATCTGTTCTGTAATGTGAACTCTGAGCACAATATTTACAATCTTGTGAACATTTACCGTTTCTTGCATTTACCAAAGAACAAAATTCAATATTATTCGTCATAAATTTTGATGACATCGTCAAAAGATCTTCTAAATTCATTTTATATAATTTTAAAAGTTCATCTTTTTGCATATTTTTACTTACCTTCTTTCAGGATGATTGGAATTTGATAAAACAATTTCTCGATATTCATTTTTATCAATATCAATCCCCATATTTTTTATATTTATCTTAAATTTATTTTTTTTCTTTTTATTTTTTTCTTCCATTAAAACTCCTTACTTGCAAAGACAAGAACCATTTCTATATTTATCAATACTTTCATATTTTAAATTCGGATTGTTCATATAACATTGCAGAGCTTCCAAATATGCACGTGCTGTTTCTAACGCTGTAAAACAAGGAGTACAATACATTTCGGCAATTGTTCTTATTAAGAATCCTCTGTCTTCCGAGCCGTATCTTACCGAATTATTATTCGTAGTCGGCGTATTTATAATAAAACATAGATCCTTATTTTTCATATTCTTTTGCATTTTTTGAATATCAAATTTTTCAATCTCTTTTGAAGGAATATTATTTATTTTTAAGAAATTATGAGTACCTGTTGTTGCTACAAGATTATATCCCAAATCTACCAGAGTTTTGGCAACATCAATACAATCTTTTTTGTAGTGATCATTTATAGAAATTAAAACATTTCCTCTTTCTGTTGAAAGTTTATATCCTGCTGCAAGAAAACCTTTTGCCAGTGCTTTTTCATAGGTAGTATCTATACCTAATACTTCACCAGTAGATTTCATCTCAGGTGCAAGTGCCGGATCTATTCTATTTAATTTCTGGAATGAAAAAATTGGTATTTTTGCACATACAAGTTTTGTAGTATCGGCTAAACCGGGTTTATAACCTTGATCTGTTATTGTTTTTCCCAATATAGCATCTATTGCAATTTTTACCATCGGTATACCAGTAACTTTACTTAAAATAGGTACAGTCCTTGAAGCTCGAGGATTTACTTCAATTATATATGCTATATTATCTTTTAATACAAATTGAATATTCATTAACCCTTTTACATTTAATGCTCTTGCTATCTTTTCCGTATAATCCACCAAATTATTTATAACATTTTGTGGAATCGTTCTTGTAGGATATAGGGCTATAGAATCACCTGAATGTATACCTGCTCTTTCTATATGTTCAGTAATAGCAGGTATTAAAACATTTTCTCCGTCTGAAATAGCATCAAGTTCTAGTTCTGTTCCTTCTATATATTGATCAATCAATATAGGATGTTCATCCGAAAATTTTAATGCACCTTCAATATATGATAAAAGTTCATCTTTATTATAAACTACCTGCATACCTCTGCCGCCAATTACATATGATGGTCTTACCAACAACGGATAACCCAACGTTTTAGCCACTTCCAGTGCCTCTGATTGCTTACGTATCGCATATCCTTTTGGCTGGGGTATATTTAAACTCCTCAACAATTGTTCAAATAATTTTCTGTCTTCTGCTGCATTGATTGATTGCATTGATGTTCCAAGAATTTTAACCCCTCGTTCATACAATTTAGGAGCTAAATTTATTGCAGTTTGCCCACCAAATTGTACCATTACTCCTTCCGGATTTTCTTTCTCTATTATATTCATTATATTTTCTATATGCATTGGTTCAAAAAACAACTTATCCGCAACATCAAAATCCGTTGACAGTGTTTCGGGATTTGAATTAACTATTAATGATTTATAATTATTATTTCTAACTTCCCAAGCTGCATGTACCGAACAATAATCAAATTCTATACCTTGTCCTATCCTTATCGGCCCTGAACCTAAAATTAATATTTTCTTATCATTATTATTTGAATCACTCTCATCTACTTCGTTATATGTTGAATAATAATATGGCGTATATGCTTTAAATTCTGCTGCACAAGTATCTACTATTTTAAATGAGGCACTTATTGAATTTTCTTTTCTTATTTTTTCTATCTCCGTAATTGATTTTTGTGTATATCTTGCTATTTCTTCATCTAAAAACCCTTTCTCTTTTGCTTCAATATATAAAGCAGGAGTCAAATTTTCTGATTTTAATTTATTCTCAAATTCAACAAGAGATTTTATTTTATATATAAACCATTTATCTATTTTTGTAATTTTATTTATCTCATTTACACT
>CANPZN010000037.1 GCA_947588785.1 Candidatus Gastranaerophilales bacterium | reverse complement strand
ATAACATATTTTAAATTAAGAGAAAATCAAAACTCATTACTTCTTGTATATTTTGCTTTTTATATTATAACATATTTTAAATTAAGAGAAAATCAAAACATGTACATATTCGTGAGATACAAAAATGGAATTATAACATATTTTAAATTAAGAGAAAATCAAAACTGAAAATTTTTGTTAAATGTAGTTATATTAATTATAACATATTTTAAATTAAGAGAAAATCAAAACATGTATTAGCTACCGCTTGTAAAACTTTATATTATAACATATTTTAAATTAAGAGAAAATCAAAACATAATCTTTTTTTGCTTCCTCTAATTTTAATTATAACATATTTTAAATTAAGAGAAAATCAAAACTGTCATCATGCCTAGACTTATTCCTGTTCCATTATAACATATTTTAAATTAAGAGAAAATCAAAACGGTCTTGAGCTACTATATTTAAGTCGTTTCATTATAACATATTTTAAATTAAGAGAAAATCAAAACACAAGAGAACTAATTTATTATGAATTGAATATTATAACATATTTTAAATTAAGAGAAAATCAAAACTCTTTATCGTATATATACGGTTGCATTGATATTATAACATATTTTAAATTAAGAGAAAATCAAAACGCAAAGGGTGTCATACGGTTATGCAATGCATTATAACATATTTTAAATTAAGAGAAAATCAAAACTAAATACAATTCTTTCCGCTAATATTCATAATTATAACATATTTTAAATTAAGAGAAAATCAAAACTATAAATGTAAATCTTTATCAATTGGTACAATTATAACATATTTTAAATTAAGAGAAAATCAAAACATTGTAAATTTTAGAAAGTTCATTGATAAAATTATAACATATTTTAAATTAAGAGAAAATCAAAACATCATAATTTTTTCTTTCTCCCATAAAATAATTATAACATATTTTAAATTAAGAGAAAATCAAAACAGTAATCTTTTCTGATTTTCGCTTAGTAGTATTATAACATATTTTAAATTAAGAGAAAATCAAAACATTTATTTTGTTTTATTTTTTGTTCAATTGATTATAACATATTTTAAATTAAGAGAAAATCAAAACAGCATGTCTTCTGTCGCTTTTACTCCGTATATTATAACATATTTTAAATTAAGAGAAAATCAAAACGGTGTAACTGCTATCTCTATTCCAGATTTTATTATAACATATTTTAAATTAAGAGAAAATCAAAACAATATGCCTCAGGGCTCTGACGCTAAATGATTATAACATATTTTAAATTAAGAGAAAATCAAAACTTAACGACGCAAAAGCATTATATAATAGAATTATAACATATTTTAAATTAAGAGAAAATCAAAACTCTAATATGTGCAGGCATTTGATAAAAATAATTATAACATATTTTAAATTAAGAGAAAATCAAAACAACCTCGACTTTAGGGCAGGTCGTTAAATTATTATAACATATTTTAAATTAAGAGAAAATCAAAACCCATATAGAATTCTATTTCTCTATCTTCATATTATAACATATTTTAAATTAAGAGAAAATCAAAACAAAACATTTTCCAAGTATTTTCTTTATACCATTATAACATATTTTAAATTAAGAGAAAATCAAAACTCCTATTCAATGATTAAACCTTACTTGATATTATAACATATTTTAAATTAAGAGAAAATCAAAACTGTTTCAGGTGTATATGTTCCAGCTTCTTGATTATAACATATTTTAAATTAAGAGAAAATCAAAACCTTGATAAGCCAGAAATACAAACTAGACTTATTATAACATATTTTAAATTAAGAGAAAATCAAAACAAAACTGTACAACCATATAACAGAAGGAGTATTATAACATATTTTAAATTAAGAGAAAATCAAAACAAAAAGTATGCTTTCAATATAATCAAAGTTATTATAACATATTTTAAATTAAGAGAAAATCAAAACAAAAGTCTTTTTTGGTTTTCACTTAAAAGTATTATAACATATTTTAAATTAAGAGAAAATCAAAACGCTTCTGCTTCGTGTACAGGAATTTTTGCTATTATAACATATTTTAAATTAAGAGAAAATCAAAACTGCTTGATGAAACATTCAAGATAGAATTAAATTATAACATATTTTAAATTAAGAGAAAATCAAAACAGTTAAACCAAGTATTTCAAGAGTTTTGTATTATAACATATTTTAAATTAAGAGAAAATCAAAACAAGATTCTTCATTGGATTATTTCTTTGAAATTATAACATATTTTAAATTAAGAGAAAATCAAAACTATGATTCAGTTGATTTTGAGGTTCCTATATTATAACATATTTTAAATTAAGAGAAAATCAAAACGTATTGGTAGTAGTTTAGTTAGTAGTTTTATTATAACATATTTTAAATTAAGAGAAAATCAAAACTAATTGGTCTTTTACTGTGTCTGCAATAACATTATAACATATTTTAAATTAAGAGAAAATCAAAACAAGTAGATGGTGTAATAAGTAAAGTAGTTGATTATAACATATTTTAAATTAAGAGAAAATCAAAACTTATTTATTTTGTATAATTATTTTTTCTTGATTATAACATATTTTAAATTAAGAGAAAATCAAAACAACCATAGCGATCAATATATGTTTAGAGTAATTATAACATATTTTAAATTAAGAGAAAATCAAAACCTATTGCCGTTTTGTCAATAAGTTTCTTTTATTATAACATATTTTAAATTAAGAGAAAATCAAAACGTGTTGAAGTTGGTTCGATCTTTGATTATATTATAACATATTTTAAATTAAGAGAAAATCAAAACAGACGGCGGCGTAAGAGAGATAGCTTTTCAATTATAACATATTTTAAATTAAGAGAAAATCAAAACTAAAATTCAGTCGGTAATTTTTACCGCTTAATTATAACATATTTTAAATTAAGAGAAAATCAAAACAAACTCCTTTAACTTTGCTCGGAAGTGTTTATTATAACATATTTTAAATTAAGAGAAAATCAAAACATCATCTAATTCCATTTCATAATTTTCTTTTATTATAACATATTTTAAATTAAGAGAAAATCAAAACTGGTTTTCTTTGCAAACTGGCTCTATTATTATTATAACATATTTTAAATTAAGAGAAAATCAAAACAAAAAAGTTCGGCCGAAAAATAGTATCACGCTGCCTATTAATCCTGAAAATATTGAAGTTGAAAACCCAAAAGATGTCAAAACCTATAATGTTTTAGGTTTTGGAGAAACGGCTTTAAGGGGTGTAAAAAAATTACAAAGAATGACTTTAAACAGTTTTTTACCTGATAAAGATAATTATTTTTCACTTTTGGCTTCTTTTATAGATAAAACTGATTTTAAACCATATACAACTGTATCAACTTCAAAAAAAATTGATGAATGGGTTAAAAATAATGATGTAATAAGGGTAATTATTGCTGACGGATTAAATGAAGGGGTAAATAAACCGTTTTTAATTGAAAATTTTAAAAAAATAATCCACGAAAATATTGCGGATTTAGATTATGAACTTTCCCTAATTGAATATGATGTTCCTGATATGAAAGAAGATGAGTATATTACAAATACAAAAACAATAGAAAACAGTATTACAACTAAAATACAAAAACTAGTTTCAAGAGCAAATAACAAATTTATTCCTCAGCAAATGGTTGTAAAAGCGGGACAAACAATTTATAAAATTGCAAGACTTTATTATGGAGGAAAAGGAAGCAATGAACTTGCTAAATTAAATGGAATAATTGACAGAAATAAAGATATTTCGGGTCAAATAATAGAAATGCTTCCGTTAAAAAATGTTCTTTAATTATTTGTAATAAGTACCCATATATTTCCCTTGATTATCATATAGGGTATATGTTTTCCAACCTTCTTTTATTCTTATGCTTTTTCCTGATTTATCATAATAATAATGATCTTTTGTTTCTGCACTTTTGCTTTGTGCATTAATTTGTGCTCTGGTCATTTTTTCGGTTTTTATAACTTTTCCGTTTGCATCTCTATAAGTAATGGTTTCTATTTGATTTTCTTCTTCGGGTGAAAATGGGAAAGAAAAACAAGATAATGAATTAAAAATAAATATGAATAATAAGAATAAAATTTTGTACATATATCCTCCAAATAATATAACGAATTATATAAAATTTTGTTCATTTTTTCACCTGATAAAATAAGAATATGGCAATAAGCTGAGGATAAAAATATGTCTCAAGAAGGTAATTTTTGGCGTGCAGTTGATTTAAGGAGTAAAAAAAATAACCCTGAGCCTGTTCAAATCGGCCAGATAATTGGACTTAATTATAACATATTTTAAATTAAGAGAAAATCAAAACAAATTTAAAAAAAATCTTATATTGATTCAATCCATTTTTCAAATTTCTTTTTTAATTCTTCCGGAGCTTCTTCGGATAAATGCTACTCCGGTTCTTCAATTAAATATGGACTATTTTTAATCCATTCGGGTATACAAACCATACACATAAAAAATCCTTTTTTAACATAATACTCTATTTTTATAGCTTTTTCAACCCTAATGTAATGGAACATGAACCATATCGAGCAAGTGATCGAAATGGTTTTCAGTTGTTTGAAAATTCCAGCTCATTTTTATTTTTAACGTTGCTGCTGCGACCCCGTTTTTAGATCTGTCATACTTTATTTATGCGTTACCTATGCAGTAAAAAATGCGGTATTTGAAGTGAAGCCTGCAAGATAGTGCCGAAAAGCCACAAGAACAAAAGGATAAAAGGAAGATGAACAGTAAGGATTACTGGGCAGAGCGTGCAAGAGCGGATAAAATCAAGGTTATCAAAACAGGTGAAAAGGGTATTGATAACCTTAAAAGATTGCTTAAAACAAACCTTGACGACGTTGAAAGCAAAATAACTGCTTTTTATGATAAATATGCGGATAAATACTCGGAGCAATTACCCATAAAGGATTTAGAGAAATACAAAGCGGAATTAAAAAGAGCTGCAATAAAAAATCCAAAAGATAAAACATTAAATAAACTTTTAAGAGAGGACGCACCAAAGTATAAAATTGATCGTTTAAGAGCCTTGCAGACAGAACTTCAAATTCTATTAGCAGAAGCGACTGCAGGGCAGGAAAAGGGGATTTATAAAACACTAAACGATGTTATTAAGGTTTCACAGGCAACACTATCTAAAACTTTTAAAAAGACAATAGGGCTTGAATTTAATACACTTGCAAGCCATAAGATGAAACAGCTTTTATCATCCGATTGGTCAGGGATGAATTGGAGTGAAAGACTTTGGAAAGATAGGGAAATTGTCGGCAAAAAAATAACTGAGATTTTAGAAAAAGGTGTTGTACAGGGAACATCTTTACAGACGATGTCAAGGGAACTAAAGAACGCAACAGGAACGAGTTTTAATGACGCTTTCAGATTAATTCGCACCGAAACAAGCCATATAGATGGGCAAGTAACACTCGAGGGCTACAAACAGGCAAAAGAAGAATTAGGGCTTGAATATTATGAGTATGACGCTTTTCTTGATACGAGAACGTCTGCAATTTGTGAAGAACTGAACGGGAAAAGGTTTAAAGTTGATGAAGCCGAGGTCGGGGTGAATTATCCCCCTATGCACCCGAACTGCAGAAGTACAACCCAGCTTGTCTTGGATGAGAATTATAAAAAGGAAGAAAAAGAAACAGTAAAAGTAGGTGCAAATGAAAATAAAAACAACGAAGCTAAAAAAACAAATAAAAATTTTGCTTCCAAAAGCTCTGATGATAAACCCGTCTTAATTGAAAAAGGCACTCCACAAAAAGGCTCTGAAATACCGAAAGAGTTTATTCCTGCAAAAGACTATAAAGAAGCTGAAAACTACGCAGAAAGCTTAGGCATAAAGAAAGCTGAATATAAAGGATTAGACCTTGAAACTGCAAACAGAATGAATAAAGTTTATAGCGAGTACAGTAAAAAATATCCTGAAATAGTAAAACAATTAGACTATACGGGGTCAGATATAAATTTATATAAATATGCAAAAACACAGATTACGGATGAAATTGCGATTAATAAAATAAAAAAATATTATCCTAATCTTACCAATGATAAAGTGAAAATGTATGTACCAGCAGTTAAAAAAGAATTATTAAAGAATTACAAACCTATAAAAAATGCAAGAGCAGTGTCTCATACAGGTGAACTGGGGAACTTACTAACATTTACATCAAAAGAAACTTATAAAGATACAGTTAAAAACAAAGGATTAGAAATTTTACAGAAATTTAAGCCAAGAGGGACTGCCAGCGTAGAGGGTACAATGCACCATGAATTAGGACATAAAATGGATAAACTTTTAAATTTAAGAGAAAATAAAGAAATACAAAAAATATATAATAGTCTTTCAAAAGAAGAAATAACAAATAATTTAAGTATATATGCTTGGAAAAATACAAATAAAAATCAATATGCAGAATTTATAGCAGAAGCGTGGAGCGAATACAATACATCTAAAAAGCCCAGAGAAATTGCACAAAAAGTGGGAAAAATTATTGAAAACGAATATAAAAAATTCAAAAGTTAAAGAGAATAAACCTCTTTTTCAAAACCATTTTTATCGGTTATATATTCCTTATGTGGAATATTTGACAATATCAGTTCACCGTCAGGAACCTTAATAAAATATTTAAGCTCCGTTTCTTCTTCGTATGCCTCTTGTAATTCTGCTTGAGAATATGGCTTATTTGTCTTTGGATTTATAATTTTTCTCATATTTATATTATGACTCATTTTTTCATTTTTTAAACCCCAATATGAAGAAACATGAACCATATCGAGTGCTCGCTCGGAATGGTATGACAGAAAATGAAAAAGCCCTCAAGAAAGAGGGCAGAAGACAAGAACTAAATTATATTATATAAAAGTTAGATTTTTTAAACTGTTATATTTTATAACAGTTTTTATAATTCTTTTTCGCTTTTTTGTAATTTTTTTAATTATTTAGCCCGTTTTGCATTCTGTCATAATTCACTTATGCGTTACCCACGCAGTAAAAACAGGGGTAATATGCGTAACTCACGCAGTAAAAATAGAGGAAATTATAAGGAGAAAACATTATGGCAGACGAAACAACTATTACACAAGAAAAGACATTTACGCAAGCTGATGTAGACAAATTAATTGAAGAAAACAACGCAAAACATCAAAATGAAATGGATGCACTTGCAAGCAAATTAAGAGCTGAATTTAAAGAAAAAGAGCAAAAGGCAAAAGAAGCAGCAGAAAAAGCCGCAAGAACCGCGAATATGTCAGAACTTGAAAAGGCAACGGCAGAACTTGACGAGTATAAATCGAAGTACGCCGAAGCTCAAAGTCAAATCGACTTAACTAACCAAAAAGACGAAACAAGAAAGCTGATGTCTGAAATCGGAGTTGAAGAAAGCTGCCTTGATTATGTTTTTATCCCGAAAGATTTAGAAGGCACAAAGGCTCGTGTTAAGGCTTTCAAGGAATACATCGACAATGTTAAAAAGCAGACGTTTGAAAATAACATAAAATCGACTATCCCCGGAAGCGGAAAAGCACAAGACAAAACAGACGATGCCTTTTTGCAAGGAGTGAAAAATATAGTTGTATAAAGTAAAAAGGATGAACATTAAGTGAAATACTACGATTTTTAATATAGTCCGATTCTGACATACCCGTTAGTTATATTTAAAAAGAATTTTTAATTACACTAATTTTTATTCAAATGGTATAATTACCATGTCCGAAATTGACATGGTATTTTTTATAATAGGAGTATGAAAATGGAAGAAAAACCAAGATATTCCAGAACAAGTGATATTTTAGAACTTTTGATATTTATGCAATCAAGAGTTCAAGGGGTATCACTAAGTCAGATACAAGAAAAATTTAAAGTATCAAGAAGAACTGCAGAAAGAATGCGTGATAGTTTGTTAAATATATTTCCGCAGATTACAGAAATAGAAAATACATATTCCAGAGAAAAATATTGGGGGTTTATGGGTGGATATATGAATGAAATTATAAATTTCACCCCTGAAGAACTTGCACAACTCGAAAAATTAAAAACTTATCAAGAAGAAAATGGATTTGAGGATAAAGAAAAAATACTTGAACAAGTTATAACTAAAATTAAATCATTAAGCAGAAAATATATTAATAAATTAGAAAATTCTATGCAAATTGTTTTAGAATCAGAAGGTTATGCTATTAGGCAAATGCCAAAATACAAAATTGATTTAAATTTTTTGGAAATAATACGTGAGTCGTTAAAATCAAGCAAAAAAATCCTGGCAAAATATAATGATAAAGATAAAATTTTATCTCCATACGGATTAATTTATGGTGAAAAAATTTATTTAATTGGTGTTGAAGAAAAAAAGGGGACAAATCCATATTGTTATTTGTTACATAAATTTTCTGATATTAAATTATTATCTGAAACTTTTGAAAAAAATAATTTTAATCTTGATGAATATTCAAAAAAATCTTTTGGTGTTTATCAGGGCAAATGTTATGATGTTAAACTTTTATTTTCTAAGAATGTTGCAAATGAAGTACTCAATTATTATTTTCATAATACACAAAAGGTAAAACAGAATGAAGATGGTAGTGTAACTGTTAAATTTAAGGCATCAGGTAATAAAGAAATTATGTGGCATTTGTTTAAATGGGGTGAAGATGTAAAAATTCTTGCTCCGGTTGATTTAAAAAAAGAATATATTACAATGTTAAAATCAGTGTTAAAAACACAAGAGGAATAAAATTATGAAATATAAAGGTGTTGATTTCAATAAAGAAGATGTAATAAAAGCGATGGAAGATATTGATAAAAGGACTTATGGAATATTAGATTGTAAAAATGCAACAACATATCAATTAAATAACCCATATAACGGTAAAAAATATCCTATAAAACAAACTATGGAGTGTATAATGAGGAGAAAAGGAATAATTGTCGATAATTTTTCTGATTATATATTCTCAAATAAAAATTTACGTGATAATTTCGTAAAATTAGGATTTAAAATAGAAAGATTTTAATTATCCGAGAGAATGGAAAATTCAAGACAGCAAGCGTAAGGTTGTGACACTAGATTAAATAAGATTACAAAATAACGGCTTAAGGAAAGGAAAAAAAATTGAAAGATCAATCATTAAACATAATATTATACGGGCCTCCTGGCACAGGTAAAACTTACAATACAATTATTTATGCTGTAGCTGCAATAGAAAAAGTAAATGTTAATATAATAAAAAATGAAGAATATGCAGCAGTTAAAAAGCGGTTCAATACATATAAAGAAAAGGGAAAGATTGAGTTTATAACATTTCATCAATCATATTCTTATGAAGAATTTGTGGAAGGTATTAAACCTGTCGTACCTTATGGTAATGACTGGGAAAAATCGGAAGAAAATATCAGTTATCAAGGTAAAAACGGCATTTTCAAAAAAATATGCAAAAGGGCAATTGAAGAGCAATATAATATTGAAAATGAATTTGAACAAATATGGGAAAAATTTAAACAAAAATATCCTGAAGGTTCACAAATAAACGGATTAACAAAAAAACAAAAGATTGTATATGCAAATAACGGGCAAAGTTTAAAATATGCGACTAATACAGATAGTCCTCCCACATTAAATTTTGAAAAATTGAAAAAATACTATAAAAAACATATAATTCATCCGATAACAAATACACAAGAGTTAAGAATTGCGGCAGAAGAATTAAAAACAGAAGGCCCTAATGGATCTAATGGTGCAGAACCACTAATTTTAGCTTTATTACCGATTTTCTTACAAATAAGAAATGAATTGGTTAATAATTATGTTTTAATAATAGATGAAATAAACAGAGGCAACATTTCTAAAATTTTTGGTGAATTAATAACCTTAATTGAAGAAGATAAAAGACTTGGCAGGGAAAATGAATTGAGAGTTACTTTGCCATATTCTCAGCAGGAAAATTTTGGAGTTCCTCAAAATTTGTATATAATCGGAACAATGAATACTTCAGATCGTTCAATTGCGTCAATTGATATTGCACTTCGCAGAAGGTTTAAGTTTATTGAAATAATGCCCGATATAGAATTATTTTCAAAAGATAAAGAATTAGTTCAAGAGGAAAAGCTATTGGGCAAGATTAATTTAAAAAATTTGCTTACTAATTTAAATAAAAGAATTTGTGCTCTTTTAGACAGAGATCATCAAATCGGACATAGTTATTTTATTAAATTTAAAAATTCAGATAAAATAAATATTGAAGAATTAAAAGCTGTCTGGTTTGATTCCGTAATGCCGCTATTAAATGAATACTTTTATAATGACTGGGATAAACTTAAAGCAATACTCGGAAGAGATTCTCAAGATCCGTCACAATCTTTTATTCAAAAAATCATAATCAATAATAATTTCTTTGCAACAAATGAAAATCCCTGCGATGAAACATATTATTATGATTTTACGCCAAAAGATGAAATTAATTTTTTTAATGCTTTAAAAAATACCGGTTTAATATAATTCAATTGCAGTGATTACTAAAAATGGTTTAAATAATGACTCAACGAATAATATTTAAAGAATATCAGGAAAAGACCATTCAAGAAATAAATGAAAATTTCAATAATGAGTCTTTTTCAAAGTGCAGCACTGAATTAAATAATTCTAAGATAACAATTGAAGACTTGGAGAAAATAAAAAAATATCTTGAAAAAATTAATTTATCTTCAGCATTAAAGATTAGTATGTCTTCTATCAAAGCAAAATCTTTTGTTGGGGTTATAAAGTATAAAAATATTCAAATTGAAATTTTACCTAAATTAATTTCTGATATTGACAATAATACAAAAAATATTGATGAAAAAGAAAAAGTCAAAATTTTGAATAATCTTATTTTTATGCTTTCATATACCCAAAATTTACTTATTAGGACTTCTGATTGTGCAAGACTATCCAAAACAACTAACCCTTTTTTGGAAATTTTAATTCGAGAATATGCTGATTCTCTTTTTGATTCATTAAAAAGGCTCACACCCAGAAGTTATATAAGAGAGGAAGACAATTTAAAATATTTAAAAGGTAAATTAAAATTTATCGAAAACATTAAATATAATTCCGTCAATCAATCGAAATTTTATTGTGAATATGATGAATTTAGTGAAAACTGTACTTTGAATCAACTTTTTTTATACGTATCAAGTTGTCTGTATAATATTTCAAAAGACAGCAAAAATAGAAGTAAATTAAAATTTATTATAGATTATTTCTGTAATATAAAACCGGTTTATTTTGATTTGTCTAAATGCAATAAAATTAAACTTGCAAGAAATCAACAAATGTTTAAAAAACCTTTTCAATTGGCTAAAATGTTTGTGGAACATTCAAGTGTTGATTTATCTTTAAATAAGTTTGAAAATATTACAATTTTATGGGATATGAATAAATTATTTGAAGAATTTATTTATCAATTAATAAGAAGAAAATTACCGCAATATCAGGCAAAAGGTCAATATAAAAAAGCATTATTAAAAAATAGAAACAGAAATACATATGTGGATATAATGATAAATGAAAAAATTATCATTGATACAAAATATAAGAAATTTGAAACAATGGATGATATAGCAAATGAAGACATTTTTCAAGTTACAACATACAGCCTGCTGCATGATAATGCATTGTGCAATAAAATAAAAGGGGCTATATTACTATACCCGTTATATAAAAAAGGACAGAATCCGAATATTGAAGATAAATTAAATTCCGAAATAACATATTCTATAGCTTTTAAAACAATAGATTTAATGTATTCAAATTTAAAACAAGAAATACAAAAAAATTCAAACAATAGTACCATAATACAAGAATTGAAAACTATAATAGAACAAGGGTTAAAAGGCAATGACAAAACAAACTGCAGAGAATGAAAAAATTAGTATTGAAAAACTAAGATGTATAAATGAAATTGAGGGAAAGTTTCTTGTTTTGGCGGGGCCCGGAACAGGAAAAACTTATACCATATCAAGAAGAATAAAAAATATGCTTGAGAGAGGAATTTCACCTGAAAAAATATTATGTTTAACATTTTCTGATACAGCTGCAAAAGAAATGCGAAAAGGAATAGAAAAAACAATTAATAAAAAAATACCTGATATAACAATATCAACATATCATAGTTTTTGTTTGGATATTATAAAAAATAATCCTGATAGATTTGAAATGGGAGATAATATAAAAATCATAAATGATTCAATAAAAACTGCATTTTTGAAAGAATGTATAGATGAATATACAAATGGTGACCCCCAGAAATCGACATTCAAAACTGAAAAAAACAGTGCATATTTTTTTATTGATGATATTTTAGACAGCATTGAATACATAAAACAATACAGACTTGACGAAAAAAAATATATGGAAAATATTGCAACTAATCCGTCTTGGCAGCCTAATCTTACAAAAAAATATGAAAATTGGAAGAGAATGTTAACAAAAGATCCTCAAAAACAAAAGACATCTATTTTGTTAAAAGCAGAAAAAAAAGTTGCCCAAGCATTGGAAGTATGGGAATTATATAAATTATATAAAGTAAAAAAACAAAGAAAGAAATTTCTTGATTTTTCAGATATGATTTTGATTATTCTTGATGAATTTGATAAAGATGACAGTTTTGTAAAAAAAATTGCGAGTCAATATGATTATATTATTGTAGATGAATATCAAGATACAAATCCTATACAAAATGAAATATTGTTTAAGTTGGTAAAAAATCAGAAAAACCAAAATATTTTTGTAGTAGGCGATGATGATCAAATTATATATACATTTCAAGGAGCAAGGCTTGATACAATTAAAAATTTTATAAAAGAATTTAACTTGTTGCCTGATAATATAATTTGTTTTAAAGAAAATTATCGTTCGACTGAAAAAATTCTTGAACTTGCAAGACAAATTGTTATTCAAGATGATTTAATGTTAGAAAAAGATACTGAGTTTTCAAAATATAAAATTTCAAAAAAATTAACGTCTGTTAATTCTGAATTATTAACAAAGAATAACGATGTAAGATGCTTGATATATAGAGATTCACTTCAGGAAAGAATTCATATTATTGAAGAGATAAAAGAATTGATAAATTCAGAGAAATGCCCAATTAATAAAGAGACCGGAGAAAAGAATTTATCTGAAATTGCTGTTTTGACTGCTAAAAATGATGAATTAAGTGAATATGCTCAGTTATTATATGCAAATAATATTCCATATGATATAAAAAAAGGTAAAAATATATTCGAGATACAAGGCTCTGCTGTTTTATTCAGATATATGCAATTTTTATGCTGTAGTGATTTAAACAAAAACAGTTTTTTTGAGATGATATTAGCGAATCCGTTTAATATAAATCCAAGAGATTATGTATTTTTATATAAATCACAAACGCAATATAAATCATTCATAGATAATATGAGAGATTATAAAAATAAAGGATATAAAATAACCTGCACTGATAAAAAAGGAAAAGAATATTATTTATCATTTTCAGATCCGAAAAAGATTGATGAATTTTTAAAAATTTATGATGAATTATCAACATTAAAAGATAATTCTGACTTAAAAGATACAATTCTTGCAATAGGTAATAAAACAGGAATATTTAATTATTATATTAATTGTCCTGTTAAACGCAGTCAAAATATAGCAGGAATAAAAAAACTTATTGAAGAAGCGGAATCATATTCAAACCTGGAAAAACCGGTAAGTTTTGAAAGATTTGTAATGTATTTACAAAGAATGATTATTGAAGGGATAAGCATAGAAACTGATCAATTCCCCATAAAAAAGAATGCGGTTCAACTTAGTACATATCACAGTTCAAAAGGTATGGAGTATGAATATGTATATATGCCTAATCTTATTGATAAAGAAGCAAAATTTACAGTGCCTGCGATCCCATTAAGTATTGAAGATGATATATCAAAAGATGATTCAGGAAATGACATATCAGATGATCAAAAAGATAAGATTGTAAACTCTATACTAATAAAAAATATATATGTTGCAATAACAAGAGCAAAGCATACTTTAAAACTTTCATATCCACAAATAAAAGAAGATGGAAAAATGGCAAATCCTTTGAAACTTATATTATCTCCTAATGTTCAACAATTAATTAAACCTACGTTATATGAAAAATTAAATGAAGAAGATCAAAAAGCCATTTATGAAGAGGAAATAATAAAAACTTTTAACAGGTATGACAGAAACTATGAAAAAGAATTTTCTGAATATATTAATTCCGTAATAGAAGATACAACATTTTCTGTTTCTGCAATTAATAAATATTTGTCTTGTTCAAAAGAATATTTTTATAAGTATATTTTAGGCTTGAAATCAGATATGGAAAATCCTGATAATGTAAGTTTCGGAAGTGCAATTCATAGTGCATATGAATATGCAATAAAATATGCAATGGATAAAAAAACTTATCCTTCCAAACAAGATTTTGTCCAAAAATTTAAGGAAGCATTGATGTCACTACCAACATCCGATACATTTCAACTTAAAAACATGATAGTACAAGGTGCAAAAATTCTTCAAGAATCATGTTATTCAAAACTAATTGATACACCTATAGAACAACTGCAAGCAGCTGAACATTATTTTGAGTTTGATATTGATGGGTACAATTTTGAAGGAAAGATAGACAGAATAGATAAAAAAGATGGAAAATATATAATATATGATTATAAAACAGGTAATAGTTTTAAAAATGATATAGTATGCCCCGGAGGTAAACATGAAGACTATTATAATCAAATGGTTCTATATAAATATTTTCTAAGAAAGGAACTCGGGTGTGAATATGCAGATATAGAAACAAAATTTATTTTTCCAAAAGATATAGAGAATCCTTGTGAGATTACAATTTCTGAAAAAGAATGTTTAGAAGTTCTTGAAAAATATAAGACAGCCATAAATGATATAAAATTGCATAAATTTGAAGTTAAACTAAAAAAATCTGAATGTGATATATATTGTCCATATAAAAAATCATTTTGTAAAATAAATATAATATAAAAATAAAAAGAGGTAATACTTACCTCTTTTAGAACCCTATGGATCTTTTTAAATTATTAGAATTTTTAAGTTTAACTTCTTCATAAAGCATTTTTTCTAATTCTGATAAATCAGTAATATTTAAAAAATCGGCTTTTTTCTTAACTGTAGCGAAATCACCGGCAGTTAAACCATTTATATTGACATTAGAATTTTTAATATTGAAAAAATGTTCAATTGCCTGATTAATTTGAATATTATTCATAAAATTAAACTTAATTTTAAAAGTAAATCTTCTTAAACTGGCTTCATCCAGAGTATCTAAAAGATTAGTAGTGCAAACAAAAGGATATTCATGAGATTCCATCCAAGTAAGCATTTCATTAACTTGAGAAACTTCCCAGTTAAAAGATGCATTGTTTCTGTTTTGTAAAAAACTATCAGCTTCATCAAAAATCAGCATAGCTTTTTTTTCTTTTGCTTCAGCAAATGCTTTAGCTATATTCTCTTCTGTTTCACCAACCCATTTAGAAACAAGATCACTTGCTCTTTTTTGGATAACTTCAAGCCCTAATTCATTTGCTAAGTAACGAGCATATAAACTTTTCCCGGTACCCGGTTCGCCATATAAACATAGTGAAAAATTTAATTTTTTACAATATTTAATTTTTTGAGTTAAATTATCTATATTTAAATCCGTGTTGATTAGGGATATATCATATTCAGACATTTGAAAATCATTTTTCTTCTTAATTACGTGCTTTTTTGCAACGATATTTGAAACTTTAGAAAGAAACATTTCAAAATCATCTTGATTTCCACCTATTAATTTTGAAGTCTTGATAGCATTTTCAATTATTGAAGGAGAAATATCATAAGAAGTATTTAATTCAATAAGTTTTTTTTCATCTACTTTAAATTCATTTTTTGAAATAATTCGTTTCCAAATATTTAATCTGTTATTATCATTTAATTTATTGAATTCTACAGCATAAGTCATTCTTCTTAAAATAGCAGGATCAACGTTGAAAATATCATTTGTTGTCCAAAAAATAGGTATGGGAGTATCTTCCAGAATATTATTAATATACGCTTTTGAAGAATAAGGTATATTGAATATATCTTCTGCTTCATCAAACAATAAACAAGAATTATCTATTTTTTCCAAAATACATTGTTTAGAATATAAATCCATAATACGATCATTTCGACTGCATTCTTCAAATCTTTTGTTCTTGAATATAACTTGATATTGATCAACTTTAGCTTTATTTGCAATCATTTTGGCAAATTGAGTTTTACCCGTTCCTACATTTCCGTATAATAGAATATTAACACCTTTGGTTTTATTTTTAACTGCCGATTGAAGTATCTTAAAAACAATTTCTCTGTCTTTTGAATAATAATTAAAATCATTCCAATGTAATTCAGATCTTTCTACTTTACCAACTAAAGCATTTTTAATCTTTTGACGGGTATTAATTCTGTTATTATTAATTATATCAATAATGTTTTCGTGTAAGGCATTGGAATATCTGCCATCCCAATCCATATCAAACAAACATTTTTTTTCAAGATCATCTTTTAATTGCTTTTGCAAATTTTTGGAAATTCTTAAAAAATGAGCACAGAGAATATTTAAAATATTACTGTCAATATTTGACATTAATGACGCTCCGATTTCAGTTTTTTCAGCTATAGCGAAAAAAGTTAATAGGGCATATTCATTATAAGATAATGAATAAAATTCATTTATGTACCTGAGTTGTTTTTCAAGAATAGATGATTTCGACTGTATATTTTCGGATTTTTCTATAATTTTTTTTATTAGTAATTTAATGAATTCTTTTCTTTGCATTTTAGAAGGTTTCTTAGAAGCAATATCTGTTTTTAATTCAGGAATTTCATTTTTTTTAAACTTAAATTCTGAAATTATTTGATCAAATAATTCATCAAATTCATAAGAAGAAACATCTAATTGCGGTAGAATTTTAATAAGAAACTTAGAAATCCATATTTTTTCAAAACTGTCCATAATATTGTCCTCTTTTTATTGAGTGTTAACACAAACACTATTTAATTTTTATTTATACTTGTATTTTAACGTCAAAATACGTCAATTAAGGACGTAAAAATAAATATATTTATTAAAAAATAACAATCTTAATTTGAATATAGGAATAGGAGTATATTTAAACTTGTGTTTTCAAAAATTTATATATTTTGATATAAAAACAAACGGATTGATTTTTGCTATAATATAAGCAATCGGAGTATAACAAGAGACTGATTTATGGCACAAAAAAGTAATGCAAACATAGGATTTGAAGAGCAGTTATGGAAAGCGGCATGCGTATTGTGGGGACATATTCCTGCAGCTGAATACAGAAAAGTAATTGTAGGTTTAATATTTTTAAGATACATTTCCAGCGTATTTAATAAGAAGTATCAAGAGTTATTAGCTGACGGAGAAGGTTTTGAAAATGACCCTATTGCATATTTAGCGGAAAATATCTTTTTTGTACCTGTTGAAGCAAGATGGGATAAAATCGCACAATCCGCCCATACTCTTGAAATAGGTAAAATCATTGATGAAGCGATGATAGCTATTGAAAGAGAAAATAAATCTCTGAAAGGTGTTCTTCCTAA
>CANPZN010000036.1 GCA_947588785.1 Candidatus Gastranaerophilales bacterium | reverse complement strand
AATTTAGCTGATGCATTAAAAAATAATAAAATTATATCTGATATACAAAAACTGCCAAAACAATCACAATCATTAAGTGAAAAGTTGAATTTTATAATACAAAATCCTGATAACATTGCAGTGATGGCAGCAAAAAAATCTAAAATTGTTTCCGTTATAAAAGATGAATCTGCTGTTGATACATCCAAATACATTGATTTAGCATCTTTTGAGAAATTGTCAGAGCAGATTTTAAATTTGGACAAAAATTATAAAATGTCACAAGATAACGTCAAAGCTTTTTTAAATAAAACAAAAGCATTAAAAGTAACATCTGTTATGGCAAATATAGGTATATCCTGCTTATTTTTAGGATATTTAATTCCCAAATTGATTTATGCATACAGAAAATATAAAACCGGTACAAATAAATTTCACGTAGAAGAAGAAATGAAAAATAATAAAAACTGATTTTCCCTTTTATTAGTGTTATGATAGAATTAGAATATAAGAGGGATAGATTTTGCGATATAAAAGCTGTTATTGGATAGAATCAGGAATAAATTTTGATATAGATTCATACAAAGTATGTTGTTTATATAGTGCAAAAGGTGGTGGAAACACCATAATAGAAGATCACTACAAAGGTAAACCGGTTGATTGGGATAAAGTTTTTGAATTTAAAAAAATGATGAAAGATATGCATAAAAGAGGAGAAATATACCCAAAATGCGAAGGTTGCATATTTTTAGAAGAAAAAGATTGGCCCGATGATCATACAAAAATTAGCATGATAAATCTTGACTATTGGACAAAATGCAATTCTTGTTGTTCGTATTGTCACACAATGCAAGACAAAAAAGCATATAATAAATTTAAAAACTATAATTTTCTTCCCATTCTAAATGATATGATAAAAAGAGATATACTAAGACCAAATGGACATGTTAGTTTTGGAGGCGGCGAAGTCACATTATTAAAAGAATTTGATAAACTGCTTAATATATTTATGGATTTCGGGTTTCCTCTAACCAGAATACACTCATCATGTATTTTATATAGTAAAGCAATTGAAAAAGGTCTAAAAAACGGATGTGTGGATTTAATAGTTTCTGTTGATTCAGGATCGAAAGAATTACACAGAAAAATAAAAGGCGTTCCTTCCTATGACAAAGTTTGGAAAAATTTAAAAAAATATGCTTCAAACCAAAAAGATCCATATGCCGTAAAAGTAAAATATATTTTAATTCCCGGTGAAAATGATTCATATTCAGAAATTGATTTATGGTTAAAAAAAGCAAAAGAAAATGGAATAAATTGTGTATTACACGAAATAGAATCAAAATGGTTTTACGCAAGAAGAGAAAATGTTCCGAATAATATTATTGCATATTTTGATTATGCAAAACAAAAGGCAAAAGAATTGGGTTTAAAATATGAACTATATGAGAGAGCCGAACATATGATGAGCTATAGGAAAGAAAATGAGGTTATCTAATGAATGAATTTACCAGTTGCCATTGGTTACTTCATGGATTAAGTTTTGAAAATGATCATATAGAGATGTGTTGCTTATGTTGTCATAAAGGTGGCGGAAGGCTATATATAAAAGAACAATACAACGGAAAAGATCTAAGTTGGGATCAAATTTTTCAATTAAAACAAAAATTCATAGAAGAAAATAAACAAGGTAAAATCGATCCTAGATGTGAAGGATGTTTCAACCTTGTTAACAGAGGTTGGGATGATGATCAAAAATATATAAACTATATTCATTTTAATCATTGGACTCATTGTAATAGTGATTGTATATATTGTTATACATCTTGGGATAAAGAGAATTATCAAAAAAGAAGTCATTATAACGTAATGCCAATGATAAAAGAATTATTTAAAAAGAAATTATTCAAACCCGGAGGAGAAATCACTTTTGCAGGCGGAGAACCAACCATATTAAAAGAATTCGATGAATTAGTAATGTTATTAATAAAAAACGGAGCAGACAGAATTACAGTTCATTCATCAGGAATAAAATTTTCAAAAGCTATAGAAAAGGGAATAAAAGAAAAAAAATTACATGTATGTTTAAGTGCAGATTCAGGAAGCAGAGAAGTTTTTCAAAGAGTAAAAAGAGTTGATAAATTTGACAAATTTTGGGAAAATGCAAAAAAATATGCAAAAGCACAAATAGATGATGAAAAAACCTTTGTTGAAACTAAATTTATATTAATTCCTGAGGTAAATACAACTAAAGAAGAAATAGACAAATGGTTAAATTTAAACGTAGAATCAGGTATAAAATCAATAGTAATTGATATAGAAAATGATTATTGCCGAGATTTAAGGAAAAATAATAAAGAAAGACCAACATATTTAGTTGATCTTTGTAAATATATAATAGAAAGAGCAAAAGAGTTAAACTTATTATTGATTGATTATAATAATTTCAGATATCTTGTTGAAGAATATAACCTAATGTAAGGAAAAAATAATGAATCACTTTGAAAGTTGCAGTTATATAGAACATGGCATGGTATTAGATCATTGCAATAGAATAAGATTTTGCAATAATTTCAATCCGAGATATGGAGGTCGACCTGTAATATATGAAAATTATCAAGGTGAGAAAATAGATTGGCAAGACTTTTTTAGAATAAAAAGAGAATTAAGGGAGAAATTCAGAGAAAAATCCTGCCCGGAATTATGCAAAGAATGTGTAAATATAGCATATAAAGAATGGGATGAAGATGATTATATAGATTATTTATTGCTTACCCCCTGGGTACCTTGTAATTCAAATTGCATATATTGTGATGCGCCAAGAGATAAATACGTACTTGAGCATACAAAAATATATAAAGTACTGCCTTTAATTCAAGATATGATAAAAAATAATATATTGAAAAAAGATGGAATTATAGATTTTGCAGGTGGTGAACCAACTATATACTCAGAATTTGAGGATTTATTAAGTGAATTTATAAATAACGATTTTAAAAAAATATTAGTACATACAAACGCAATAAAAAAAAGTGAGTCAATAATTAATGGTTTAAAAAAAGGAGTAATAAGAGTACTTGTATCAATAGATGCAGGTTCAAAAGAGGTACATAAAAAAGTAAAGCAAGTTGATTCATATAAAAGTGTATGGTCAAATTTAAAAGAATATGCGAAAGCACAACCCAAAGATGCGGATTACGTAAAAGCAAAATATATAATAGTTCCCGGTATAAATGACAAAGAAAAAGAAATAGATCAATGGTTAAAAAAATGCCGAGATATAAAAATAAAAAGTGTCGTATTAAATTTAGATTTTAATTGGTTAATGAATAATATTAATAATGACCTAATGCCCCTTTATAAATTAATGACATATACAATTGAAAGAGCAAAAAAACTAGGTTTGAGATGTGAATTATACGGAGAAATGTTTCAAATAAAATGTGAAGTTGAACATTCAAGGGAAGAAAATATAGCAGGATTTTAAAATGAAAATTGTAATTTATGAAAAAAGAATTTATGAAACAAAAATAATAGAAGAATTTAAAGCAAAAGAAGATATAGAAATAATAGAAACAGACGAAATATTAGATAATAAAACAATAAAACTATGTAAAAATGCAGATGGCATAACGACACTAGGATATAGTAAAATTGACAAAATAATGCTTGATGAATTAAAAAAATACGGAGTTAAATATATATCAACAAGAACAATAGGATACAATCATATAGATATAAAATATGCCAAAGAAATCGGAATAAAAGTATGTAATGTTTCATATGCACCAAATGGTGTTGCTGATTTTACAATAATGTTAATGTTAATAGCATTAAGGAAATATAAACCCGCAATGTGGCGACAAAATGTTAATGATTATACTTTAAACGGATTAATGGGCAAAGAAATGCGAAACATGACTGTTGGAGTTATGGGTTGCGGAAGAATAGGAACAACAGTAATAAATAATTTATCAGGTTTTGCTTGTAACATAATTGCATATGATAAATATGAAAATGATATTGTAAAAAATAAAGCAAAATATGTAACAATGGATGAAATTTTCAAAAAAAGTGATATTATTACAATTCACATACCATTAAATGAGGAAAACAAAGAAATAATTAATAAAAATACGATTTCAAAAATGAAAAAAGGTGTAATATTAATTAATACAGCTCGAAGTGAATTAATGAATATAAATGCACTAATTGAAGGTATAGAAACTGAAAAAATAGGTGCATTAGCTCTTGATGTATTTGAGAATGAAAATGAAATATATCATCACTACAGGTCAACAGATATAATAAAAAATAAGGATATGGCCTATTTAAGACAATTTCCAAATGTAATTCTTACACAACATATGGCATTTTTTACAGATTCCGCTGTTGAAGAAATGATATCAAACAGTTTAAATTGTTTAATTAGTTTTTATAAAACAGGTACTTGTAAAAATGAATTATAATTTAAAAATAATTGATTAATAAAAAAGACGGTTAAAAAACCGCCTTTTCAAAATATTAAAAAGAATAATTAATGCATTCTGTCAGCTAGTCTGGTAAGTATTCTTAATATTTCAAAATACAACCAAATTATAGTAACCATCAAGCCATGAGCACCATACCATTCATAGCTTTTAGGTAAACGATTAGCACCATTTTCAATAAAATCGAAATCGAGAATTAGATTAAATGCTGCGACTAGTGCTATTACAGCATTAACAGCAATATTAAGAAGCGAATTATTTGAGAAATAAGGAATATTTACATGAAATACAGAAGATAAAAGCCAAGTAATAAGATAGAAAATAAAAATAGCAAAAGTTGCAATTGAAATAGTTGCCCTTGTTTTTGCCGTAGCACAAATCAATCTTACTTTATACAAAAGTGCCATAGAAAGAACCACAATAAATGTCATACTTACAGCTTTTATAACTATTCCCGGGAATTGAGTTTCTGCGAAACAAGAAACAGCAGAGAGAACAAAACCTTGGCAAATAGTATAAATTATTGAAATAATCGGTGTAATTTTTTTTAAGAATAATACAAGAGCAATAGTAATAAACGCACCAATTATGCCAATTGTAGATAATGTAGATACAAAATCAAAATGCTGCAAAGAATATTGATAATAAACAACACTTGCAGAAGCAATCAATACTAAAGACAAAAAAAGTAACTTATTAATAGTACCTTGAACAGTCATAGAACCTTCAGATAAGGAATATGCTGTTTCCATAACATTATCTTTAAAAAACGGATTAGAACTTTTCATTTTACCTCCAATAATATACAACCAGATTATATCACAAAGTCATAAATTATGGCATTGTATAATCAGAGCTATAACAGGAGTTTATATAATGAAAAAATTTATC
This sequence comes from Candidatus Gastranaerophilales bacterium, assembly GCA_947588785.1. GTDB lineage: Bacteria > Cyanobacteriota > Vampirovibrionia > Gastranaerophilales > Gastranaerophilaceae > Avigastranaerophilus. Next base: position 13,259 of record CANPZN010000036.1, on the reverse strand, counting down.
GAAAATATTATTTCAAGACAAATTATTGATTCAAGAGGGATTCCAACAATAGAAACAGATATTATACTCAACACAGGCACAATTGGCCGTGCCTCAGTTCCTGCAGGAGCTTCAAAAGGGAAATTTGAAGCATATGAATTGAGAGATAACGAAAAAAATAATTATTTCGGAAAAAGTGTATATAAAGCAATAAATAATATTGAAAAATATATAAAACCATTATTAATAAATAATTCGGTATTTAATCAAAAAGAAATAGATTTAATAATGCTGGAAAAAGATGGAACAAAAAATAAATCTAAACTAGGAGCAAATGCAATATTAAGCGTATCATTAGCAATTGCAAGGGCAGCTGCAAATGAATTGCATATACCATTATATAAATATTTAGGAGGTATAAATGCAAATATAATTCCAATACCAATGGTAAATATAATAAATGGCGGTGTACACTCAAACAATAATCTTGATTTTCAAGAATATATGATACAACCTATAGGAAGCTGTTCAATGAAAGAAAGTATAAAAATGTGTACAGAAGTATTTCAGGAACTGAAAAAAATAATCAACGATCGAGGATATTCAACAGCTGTAGGTGATGAAGGAGGTTTCAGTGCGAATTTTCACTCAAATGAAGAAGTGTTGGAGATTATAATAAAATCGATAGAAAATGCAGGATATACAACAAATGAAATAAAAATTTGTCTTGATATAGCAGCTACAGAATTGTATAAAGACGAAAAATATATTTTAAAAAATGAAAACAGAGAATTAAATACATATGAAATGATAAATTATCTTGAAAAATTAATAAAAAATTATCCGATAATTTCTATAGAAGATGGTTTAGCTGAAGAAGACTATGACGGATGGAAAATAATGACAGAAAAACTGGGTGATAAATGCCAATTAGTGGGAGATGATTTATTTGTTACAAATTTTGATAAATTACAAAAAGGAATAGAAGAAAATATTGCAAACGCCATATTAATTAAATTAAACCAAGTTGGAACAATAACAGAAACGATGCAAACAATATTACTGGCACAAAAAAATAATTATAGAACAATAATATCACACCGTTCGGGAGAAACAGAAGATACATTTATATCCGACTTATCAATAGGAGTTAATTCCGGACAAATAAAATGCGGTTCGGTTTCAAGAGGTGAAAGGACAGCAAAATATAACAGATTGCTACGAATAGAAGAAGAAATAAGATGATAATTGCTAAAAAATAATTTTTGTTTTAAAATAAAGAAGCCGTGCTCCACGGGGACTTAGCGAATCTCTTGACCCGAACGCCATAAATGCGGGGTGCAGAGCCTGCCGTGAGGCAGATAATGATACGGCAGACTATATTATTATTGAAGATATAAAGAGTAATTATGGCGTAACCCGTCGAACCGTGTCAGGATGGGAACATAGCAGCACTAAGACGCAAGTTACGGGTGTAGTTATTTTTTAAGGAGGTATTAATATAGAAAACCTTGTTGTTATTTGTCGATAGGTAGTGGCACGGTTATTTTTTTTCAGCCTCTCTGATTTCAGCTTCTAATTTTTCAAAATTACCGCTAAATGTATTTTTCATTTTTTTTGCTAATTTCAGATATTTTACATAATTTATTCGATTTTTTAATTGTTTATAAGCCTGAGCAATTAAAAAGCATAAATCTGCTTCATTAGGTAAATCATGAATATATTGACGTAAACATTTCTCGGCCTGAGAATATTTTTTATTTTTAAATAATAATTTTATATATAATCTAATTGCTTGCATGTCCGTAGGATTAACTCTAATCGTTAATTCTAAATATCTAAGTGCATTATTTTCATCTTTTCTTGCAATATAAATAGCTGCAAGATTATAATAAGCCCAGCTATAATCAGGATTTTGAGTAATAACATCCTGATATATTTCAATTGCAGAATCAATTTCACCAATTGCATTTAATTCATATGCGAGATAAAATTTTGCAACAATATCATTTTCATTTAATTCAAGCGATTTTGTTAAAAAATCAATTGCTTTTTCATGATTCTTCTTTTTTGAATAAATCTCACCTAAATGAAAAAAAGCATTTGAATCATCAGAATCAATTTCAATAACCTTTAATAACAAAAGTTCAGCCTCATCTAATTGATTTTTCGATATATAAACATTTGCAAGATTAAACATAATATCCGTATCTTCAGGAGAAAAAGATAATGCTTTCCGGTATGCTGCAATTGATTTATCAATATATTTTAATTTTTCAAGTATAATTCCAATATTATATAAGATTTTAGGATTTTGCGGACATTGTTTATTTAAATAAACAAAATTTTTTAATGCCTCTTCATTTTCACCAATATCAGATAATGCAATTGCATAAGATTCAATTAATTGCAAATCGTTAGGATTTTTTTTCAATTTATCCTGAAGTTCTTTAATATCAGCCATTAAAATTAATCCTCAAATAATATATTTGACAATGCTTTTGGAATATTATCAATTACGTCAACAGCCAAAACTGAATATTGAGTCAATTTTTCAGAGGCAATATCGCCTGCCAATCCATGAATAAATACGCCCAAAATAGCAGCATTTATAAGATCACTACCTTGAGCAAGCATTGCAGAAATTATTCCCGTTAAAACATCACCGGAACCGGCTTTCGCAAGTGCAGAATTTCCTGTTGTATTTATATATAAGTCATCACCGTCAGTAACAATTGTATTATGTCCTTTTAATACAGTTATGCAATCAAATGTCTGAGAAGCAATCCTTGCATATTTTTCACGGTTATTTAAAATATCAATAATTTCAACATTCAATAATCTCGACAATTCTTTAGGATGAGGAGTTATTATAGAATTTTTTATTTGCGGTTTTTTATCATATAAAGCTAAAATATTTAAAGCATCCGCATCCAAAACGATTTTTTGATTTTCATTTAAAGTTAATATAACATCCTCAGTTAATTTTGTACTTACATCATTTATACCAAGCCCGCATCCGATTGAAATAACATTGTATGTATCAATTAATTCCATAATTTTATTTCTGTTTAAATAAGTAATTTCAGGAGAAATTGAAGCAATTGAATTAATTATTGAATCAGGACAAGAAAGAGTAACATAGCCTGCACCGGTTTTTAATGCCGAAATACTTGACATATATGCAGCTCCTGGGAAATATACAGACCCTGCTATATTTAATATTCTTCCATAAGAAGATTTGTTGGAATCTTGTACACGTTTAGGTAAATTTTCTTTTACATATTTTTTTTCTATATATTTAACCATTTTGTCTTATCGCCTCATATAAAACTATAGCAACAGAATTAGATAAATTTAGACTTCTTTGTCCATCCGACATAGGAATTGTTATAGAATGAGAAGGATCAGAAAATAATAAACTTTCCGGCAATCCTCTTGTTTCAGGCCCAAAAACAAAGAAATCACCATTAATAAATTTTTTATCCGTATATTTTTGTTTAGACTTTGTTGTTAAATAATAAAAATTAGATCCAACATAATCTGCCTTAAGTAAATCTAAAGTATCATATTTTTTAATATTAACACTATCCCAATAATCCAGACCGGCTCTTTTTAAGTATTTATCAGAAAGAGAAAAACCTAACTTACCGACTAAAAATAAAGAAGCACCGGTACAAGCACATAAACGTACTATATTGCCCGTATTCTGCGGAATCTCGGGTTCATATAGAACTATATTAAATTTATTATTTATTTTCATTTATAAATCTTTTACTTTCAATTAAAACGGGAATGCCTCTTATAACGCACATTCCTACTGTAATATAAACAAATATATTAGCAATTGTAATCAAATAAGGTTGAATTCCTGCATAGAACAAAAATTGATTTACATTAAAAATATCAAAATAAGTTAAATTAGGGATATAAGCAATTATCAACATTAAAAATACTAATGTTTTTGCAACACCATATAATGCTCTTGAAAATCTTGAAGCCGTTAAGAACCAACAAAATTTATTTTGCATCATTGTAGAATTTCCAAATGCAGTATATCCTTTGGATAATGCAATACTTCTAAATCCGTCAGTTAAAATTCCACGAGTTACAACGACCATCGGAACCCACGGTGCTACATATCCTAATATTGAAAAAGCTATCCAATATAAATTTTCAACAACTCTATCACCTAAAATATCAAATACTGAACCAAAAGTAGATTGTTCATTAAATTTTCTGGCGACATAACCATCTAACCCATCTAAAACAATAACAATCAAAGTTATAAAAACTGCAGCAAATGAAAATGCGGGGTTTCCGGTAAATAAAAACTCTATAGCAATTATTGCAAGAATCATTCTTAAAACAGTTAATAGATTCGCCATTTATATATCTCCCTTTATGTCTGCTTTTTTACTTCTGGAAAGTGCAAAATTAACGGAATCAAGAGCTTTAACTTTTTCACCCAACATTATTTTTTCTGCTTCTTCTAAAACTTTAACAACATTAAAACCATTATGTCCATCACTTCTTGCCGGTTTACCCTGCTCGATACAATTAAGGAAATGCTGACACTCTAATTTTAAAGGTTCTATTTCAATATAATCTAATACTTCTGTTTTTGATGTTTTAGGAGAAGAACTTTCAAATATTTGCAATTTATTTTCAGCAAGAGTATCATCGAAAATTGCACTTGCTTTAGTCCCTCTTACTAAAAGATTTACACGTTTTTGAGGATGGATCCAACTATCTGAAATATGTGCAATAATATTATCTTCATATTCAATCGTAACGTGTGTAATATCCATAATATCATTATTATCGGAAGAAGCACCTACGGCACTTATAACTCTAATTGGTTCTTTACCGAGAATATAACTTGTCATTGATACATCATGAGGAGCTAAATCCCACATAACACTTCTGTCATTTTTAAAATGATTTATATTTAATCTATCACTCTGAACATATCGTATTTCACCCAGTACACCATCATTTATCAGCATTTTTAACCTATTTACAGCCGGATGATACATTAAAAGATGACCGACCATCAAAACTATATTATTTTTATCTGCTAAATCAGTTAAAGATTTTGCCTCTAACGACACTGTTGATATAGGTTTTTCAACATATACGTGTTTACCTGATTCTATTGCTTTTTTTACTATCTTATAATGAGTATGGCTGGGAGTAACAACAGCGACTGCCTCAATTTCAGGATTACTAAATACTTCTGAAGAGTCCGCTATTATATTTACATCAGGATATTGTTTTTTTAAATTATTTCTATTTTCCTCATCCAAATCGCAAACAGTATTTAGGGCATTGAGGTTATAAAAATTTCTTACAACATTTTTTCCCCAAATTCCGCAACCGATTACAGCAACATTATGTGACTTCATTTTATACTCCAAAATATTCAATTTTACATGTTTAATAATTTAATTTTATTGTAAAAAATAAGCACATAAAGGTCAAATTAAATATTTATAAAGATTTTTCTAATTTTTATCCTTCTATTTTTATTCTGCCGTCTTTTCTGACTTCAAAAGGTTGATTTAACGTTTTTATGTAATCTATTGTAACTTTATCTTTATCATAATCATAATTTTCTATTATATCTTCGGGATTGCGTTTTAACATTTCTAAATCATCACCGCCATTTATCAGGAATTCATCATAAACCGCAGTATAAGTTTTGTTCGGATCAGGATTATTTATATCTATTTGATATTTTTGATTATTTTTATCAACATAATACATTTCTAAAAGATTTCCATCCAAATCAATTTTATAATTCAGACCGGAAACCTGCATTATTCCGGGTTTATGATTTTTAGATGATAATGATTTTGCACATTTTTTTATTGCTTCTACAACATCTTTTTCACTTATTTTAACTTTTGACAATTTATTATTGAATGGAAATATACTCGTAATATCTCTTTCTGTAACTGCTCCATAGTCAACACTTCCTCTGAAATTGGCAGAATTTACAAGAACAATATCTGAATCAAGGGTATTTCTTATTGCATCTGAAACAAAATCAGCCCACGGATTCTCTTCCAATATGCAATTTCTTGGTATTGCATCTACATGCCCGAGTTCTCCTATAACAGGAGATTCACCCAATATTGAATCTACAGTTTTTGACATTATTAAATTTGGTGAATATAAATTGGTATCAAGTATATTATTTTGTACATAGGTAACCTGACCATTATTGTTAAATTCCAGATTCAAAATTCCGAAATGATTTCCGTCTCTTCCCGCCTGTGTAATAATTACTGGTTCACCGGATGGTGAATATAAGAGATTTTCACCAACTTTTACACCTTCAATTAAATCATGAGAATGTCCGCCCAAAATAACATCAATTCCATCAACGGTTTGGGCAATTTCTTTTTCAAATTCATTACCGGCATGGGAAAGAAGTATAATTTTATTTAATCCTTGTTGTTTTAATTTATTTACTTCTTCTTGAAGTTCTTTTTTTGTTTGATCTTTATTATCAATAGTAATACCTTCAAGAGCTTCTTTTTTCTTCATTCTTTCATTTATATCAGGAGGTTGAATACCTATTAATCCGTATTTTTCTCCATTTTGCCCAGTTAGAACTGTTGAACGTAAAACTTTTTTTGATAATTCTGAATTACCATCAGGGAAATTAATATTCATTCCTAAGATTTTTGCTTTAGAATCTTTTAAAAGATTTCCGCAAATAGTGGCTGTAATATCGAATTCATGGTTTCCGAGAGTTTCAGCATCTATGTTAGCTAAATCGATAAATTTTTCAGCAACAAGATTTCTTTTATCATCAGATCCGATGAATGTATCGCCCGAGCATAATCTAAAATAATCCTGACCATTTTGCTTTGCTATAACGGCGGCATGCTCACCTGCTGATAAAAGTCTTTGCATTTTTGGGACTTGACCGTGAAGATCATTTATATAAAAAATAGATGTTTTTGTGCTTGAGGATGGGATTTGAACACCTTTTGAAACAAACTGTTTATTAGTTTGAAGTGATTCTGTTTTTTGAGATATTATATTCATTTTATTATTCCGATTAACTATTTCAATTATTTCAAAAACTAAAAAATATTTTTTTGCCTGTAAAAATAATAATCTTTACATATTGTTATTAATTCCGGATATATCATCAACTGTAGTAATTTTAAAATTAGAATAATCACCTTCTGTAATATAAACAGGATATTTATAATATTCAAATAACAAAGAATCATCCGTAAAATTTTTATTTTTTAGTAATTTATGCAATTCAAATATTTTTTTATATTCAAATATTTGAGGAGTTTGAGCATTCCAAAGAAAATTTCTGTCTAAAGTAGAATTTATAAATCCGTCTGCAGAGGCAAGTTTAATTGTATCAACAGTTTTTACGGCAACAATAGACGCACCGTATTTTTTTGCATTTTCTATACATTTAAGAATTGTTTCTTTTTTTATAAAAGGTCTTGCCGCATCATGTATAATAACATAATCCGGATCTTTACAATATGTAAGACCGTTTAAAACAGATTCTTGTCTTGTATTACCACCTTGAATAATTTTTATTTTATTACAATTAGCAAATAAATTTTCTAATTCAGTAATAATTATCTTGTTAGCTGAAATTATTATGTTGGAAATATCAGCCAGATCAAGGAATTTTTCAACAGTATGTACAATAACAGGTTTATTATTAATTTTATATAATAATTTATTTATACCTTTAAACCTGGAAGATGAACCTCCGGCAGTAATTATCACATCAATCATAATATTCCTTTAAAATGATTAAAAGATTTTTCATTAAAAACCTTTTTTGTAACAGTTTCTTTTAGGGATCCGTCATTTATAATAACAACAGGGTTATTATCCTTATTAAGTACTTCTCCGACGGCAATAAACGTATCTCTGTTTAATTTTTCATAGACTTCTTCAGGCAGACAATAAATTAAAGAATAATCTTCCCCGCCCCATTTAACAAAATCTTTGTAATTTAAATTATTTTGATTAGAAAAATCAATTATTTCAGGATCAATAGGGATTTTATTAATATCTATTTCAATTGAATGCTTACTGTTAAGTGCTAATTTATAAAGTGCATCAACCAAACCATCAGAAGAGTCCATAGAAGCAATATTAGAATCAATAAGAGAAGCGATTTGAATTGATTCAAAGACTTTTGGAATCGGATTCAGATGTGAATTTATGAGTACTTGAGGTGCATAAAGGAAATTTGATAAAGCAAATAGACCTGCGGAACTTGAACCATGTTTACCTGAGATAACAACAATATCACCTTTTTTTGCATATTTACGTGAGGAAAGGAAGAGAGAAGTTTTTTTACCTATTGCACAAATTGATACAACGACTGACTCAGCACCCGTAATATCACCGCCTATAACTTTAACTTTATATTCCGAACAAATATCATTAACTCCTTTATAAAATTCTTCAACAAAAGAATTTTCTATATCAGAAGGTAAAGAGAGTGAAACGGAAATATATTTAGGAATACATAAAGCGGCAGCCAAATCACTTAAATTAACGGCAACTGATTTACGTCCCAATAAATAAGGAGATATTGTATGTAGTGAAAAATGAACATTTTCAACCAAAGTATCATGAGTAACAAAAATATCCAAATCATCTAAAAATGCACAATCATCACCCAAGTATGAATTTACTGACAAAGTTTTGGAAATTATTTCTAAAAAATCTAATTCTTTCATAGTTATATTTTAACATTAAATAAAATAATAATATAATTTATATTACACATAAATTTATATATGCTTTTAAAATTATTATAAACATGTACAATAATAAAGAGGAGATTTATACGTATTTTAAAATAGAGATAAAGCGAGGATAAATGATAGAATTAAACTATCGTAATATAACCAAAGAAGTTATTGGGGAAGAAAACGGACTTGATCTGAGTAAAGAATTTAAAGATTATAAAGATACAATAAAAAAAATAATTACTGATTTAAATTCTAATAAAGATAAACCCGGTCAAAATCTTCAGTGGATGAACTCAGGTTATAACGAGGAAACCATATGGTATGTAAAAGAATATGCAGCAATGGTTGAAAATCGCTTTGATAATATATTAATACTGGGTATGGGCGGTTCAGCACTGGGCGGAAAAGCACTTTGCGAAGCTATACTTCCTCCATATTGGAATTATTTAACAAAAGAGCAGAGAAATAATTATCCGAGAATATTCTTTTTAGATAATATAGATCCTGATCAAATGAATGCATTGTTATCAATATTAGATCTAAAAAAGACTCTTGTAAATGTAATAACAAAATCCGGATCTACTGCCGAAGTTATGGCTCAGTATATGATTTTAAAGGATAAAATGGAAAAAGAACTGGGCGATGACTACAGAAAAAACGTTATTGCCACAACAGATAAAAATATAGGAATTTTAAAACAACTTTCGGATCAAGAAGGATATAAAACATTTTATATACCTGACGATATAGGAGGAAGATTTTCTGTTTTTTCCGCAGTCGGCTTACTTCCTTTTGCACTTGTCGGAATTGATATTGAAGAAATTACCCAGGGTGTAAAAGACATGGATTTAGAATTAAAAAATACAAATATAGAGTCTAATATTGCTGCTCAAAATGCCTTAATACATTTTCTGATGGATGTAAAAAAAGGCAAAAAAATATCTGTAATGATGCCATATTCAAACAGATTAAGATATATAGCTGATTGGTACTGTCAGTTATGGGCAGAATCTTTAGGCAAAGAAAAAGATAAAAACAACAATACCGTTAATACGGGACAAACTCCTGTAAAAGCTATAGGAGTAACTGATCAGCACTCACAAATCCAGTTATACAATGAAGGGCCAAATGATAAAATAATAAACTTTCTGAGAATAAAAGAATTTGATACAAAATTAGAAATTCCTAATATATTTGAATATACAGGTATAAGTTACCTATGCGGAAAATCAATTAATCAATTATTCAACGCTGAAGCAGATTCTACTATGGCATCGCTAATTGATTATAAAAGACCAAATGTCACAATAACCATACCAAAAATTTCAGCATATTATTTAGGTCAACTATTGTATATGTTTGAAGTTCAAACAGCAATAACAGGAGCATTATATAATATTGATCCATTTGATCAACCGGGAGTAGAACAATCAAAAAATTATACATATGCTTTAATGGGAAGAATCGGCTACGAAGATTCGGCAAATGAATTAAAAGAAAAACTTTTGACTGAAATTAATATATAATTTTTCTGACATATTTCAGCTATATTCTACCTTAATAAAAATCAACAAAATCAAAAGATTTTAACTTTTTCTTTTATATATGTTAAAATTAAAATTATGGAAAGAAAAAAAGAAAAAGTACTGGGTTGTAATGTTGACTTATTAAATTTTGAAAATGCAATAAACCTTATAAAAGATAATCTTAAACAAAAATCTTTAATGCATATTGTAACAATAAATCCAGAAATTATTGAATTAGCAAAAAAAAATAAAGAATATTACAATATTATAAAGAATGCAGATTTAACAGTTCCTGACGGTATCGGTATAAAAATTGCCCTTAAATTAAGAGGAATTAATCAGGAACAAATTCCGGGAATTGATCTTTCTAAAGAAATTATAAAAATTTGTGCGGAAAATAATATTAAAATTGCTTTAATAGGTGCAAAAGAAGAAATAATTCAAAAAGCAAAAAATAATCTTTTAAACGAATATAAAAATTTAAAAATTTCTTATATACATAACGGTTATTTTAAAGAAGATGAAGAAACTGATATAATAAATGAACTTAAATACTCGCAAGCAAAATTTATAATGATTGCCCTTGGAGTTCCGAAACAAGATTTTTTCATAAAAAAATGCAAAGAAAGTATAGAAGATGGTATATTTATCGGAGTAGGCGGTTCTTTTGATGTTTGGGCAGGTGAAGTAAAAAGAGCTCCGGTTATCTATAGGAAAATGGGCTGTGAATGGTTATACAGAACAATAAAGCAACCGGAGCGAATAAAAAGAATTTATAAAACTTTGCCGTTATTTTTATTTAAAGCTATAATAGAAGCAATATATTCTCCGAAAGAAATCTATAATAAAAAACAAGAATAAAATTACAACAAATCCAATTTAAATTAACAAGTTTAATACCCAATTCAATAGAAACTCTTAAATATACAGGAGATTTCATGATTAACCAAATTAATGAAAAAGAAATAGAAGAAATAAAACTAACATCAAAAAAAATAAGAAAAGAAATTTTAATGATGATACATAATGCAAAATCAGGACATCCGGGAGGTTCTCTATCCAGCGTAGATATATTAAATGTTCTGTTTACAAAATGTATGAAACATTATCCAGATGGAAAGAATAATATCAATTACGAAAACAGAGATAGGTTTATATTATCAAAAGGACATGCTTCAGCTTCATTATATGCAATTATGGCACATTGTGGGTATTTTAAAGAAGAAGAACTTATGACATTTAGGCTATTAGGATCTAAATTACAAGGACATCCATCGAATACAAGACTTGAAGGAATAGAAGTATCTACAGGATCACTGGGGCAAGGGCTATCTATAGCATGCGGAATGGCATTAGGTCTTAGATTAGATAGAAAAGACAGTAAAATATATGTATATATGGGAGATGGAGAGCTGGATGAAGGCAGTGTATGGGAAGCTGCAATGAATGCAGCACATTATAATTTAAAAAATATAATTGCTTTCATTGATAAAAACAAACTTCAAATAGATGGTAAAACAGATCAAGTTATGTCACTTGGTAATATATCCGAAAAATTTAAATCCTTTGGATGGAATGTTTTTGAAATTGACGGACATAATATAGAGCAAATTTATAATACAATAGAAAAAGCAAAATTTTCAGATAAACCTTGCGTAATTATAGCAGATACAATTAAAGGAAAAGGAGTATCATTTATGGAAAATAATGCCTCCTGGCATGGTAAAGCACCAAATGATGAACAATTACAAGAGGCACTAAAAGAATTGGAATAAAGGATAGAATATGCAACAAGAATGTAAATCAGTAAGAAATGCATACGGAAAAACTCTTGTAGAATTGGGGAAATTAAATAAAAATATTGTAGTTTTGGATGCAGATTTATCCTGTTCTACACAAACTCAACAATTTGCAAAAGAATTTCCTGAAAGATTTTTTAATGTAGGAATAGCGGAACAAGATTTAATGACAACTGCAGCAGGACTTGCCTGTGTAGGTAAAATACCTTTTGTTTCAACATTTGCAATGTTTGCAACAGGAAGAGCCTGGGAACAAATAAGGAATACAATATGTTATTCTAATTTAAATGTAAAAATAGCAGCTACACATGGCGGAATAACCGTAGGTGAAGATGGAGCAAGTCATCAATCACTTGAAGACATATCAATTATGAGAAGTATTCCCAATATAATGATAATTGTACCTGCAGATGAAACAGAAACAATACAAGCAGTTAAATATGCCGCTCAATACAATGGGCCTGTTTATATCAGAATAGCAAGAACAAATTTACCTGATATTTTTAATGAAAAAGAATATAAATTTAATCCATATAAAGCAATTACCTTAAAAGAAGGTAGAGATATAACAATCATTACAAATGGAGAAACATTAATTGAAGCACTTGAGTGTGCTAAAATGTTAAAAGAAAAAGGAGTAGATGCTGAAGTAATAAATATGCCGGTAGTAAAACCTATTGATTCAGATACCGTAATTAATTCAGCTAAAAAGACAAAAAGAATAATTACAGTAGAAAATCATTCAATAATAGGCGGATTAGGAAGTGCTATTTGTGAAGTTTTAAGCGAAAATTATCCTGTAAAGGTTACAAGAATAGGAATTAATGATGAATTCGGACAAAGCGGAAAAGCAAAAGAATTAATGGCATATTACGGATTAAATGCTCAAGAATTAACAAAGAAGATTATGGGATTAATTAAATGATACAACTTAGAAATGTTTACAAAAAATATAAAGATAATTATGCTTTACAAAATATTAATCTTGATATAATGTCAAGCGAATTTGTTTTTTTAACAGGTTCTTCAGGGGCAGGGAAATCAACATTAATGAAATTATTATACAGAGAAGAAATTCCTACATCAGGAACTGTTATGATAGGGAATATAAATATAGCAAAACTTCCAAATGACAGAGTTCCTAATATTAGAAGATGTATGGGAATAGTATTTCAGGATTACAAATTATTATC
>CANPZN010000035.1 GCA_947588785.1 Candidatus Gastranaerophilales bacterium | reverse complement strand
GCAGGACATGGTGTTATATATGATGTTTTTCCTCAAACAGGAAGATTTTCCAAAACGGTTCTGGTACATCCTGAAATTGTAAGATGGATTGATACTAAATTCCTTACTGAAGAAATTTCAAAATCTTTAAGTTATGTAGCCGTGAAATTATCTTCTGAATATGATGAAGATGATGTAAATATTGTAAAAAATATTTATAAAACGACTCTTAAAAATGGTTCTGCGGATTTATCAAATGAATTTAAGCAAATTTTTGACAGATTCACTTTTGAGTTAGAATCAAAAAGAAAAGAATTATCGAATTTTATTACTAAAAAAGAAGAACAAATAAAACTTCAAAAAAGAGTAAAAAAAATTGTTTCTGAAATTGAAAATGTAAGAAGTTCTAAAATTAAATCTGATTCTGATATTACTAAACGTGGTGAAATTATAAAAAGACTTATTGACGAAGGGCTATGGACACTTCCTGATGGAGCTTGGTGTTCAAGTGGAATTCCAGTTTTTGAAAAAATGGCTGAATGTGAAGCATATCCTATTTTTACACATTATAATTCCAAAGGACATGATGTTACTAAATATGCCGAGTCAGATTGTGAAACTCCTTTTTATTTTGTTTGTCTTGAAAATGGTGAATATAATGTTCCGGTTATAAATTTTTATATTCAACATTTAATAAAACTTCAAAAAGAATATAATTTTGATGGTTTTAGATTCTCTCATACTGATTTTATTGTTGATGAAATGAGTGAAGAAAATCTAAGACCCATCAGTTATAGAGCTCCACGACTTTTATTAAAAAAAGCAAATGAAAGTTTAAAAAAACAGGTTCCATATTTTGCTTCAATTGCAGAGTATCGATTATGGTCTTCTTTTCTTAAAGAGTATCATCAAGATATGGGATTTGATATTTTATGGGGAAATGATACTAAAACTGATTATGAAAAAACACCGCTTGAAGTTATAAATGATAACAGATATCTTCAAGATTACAATAACCATATTACAAACAATGATTTTCTTTCGATACTCAAAACTTATAATAATCAAGATGGTGAATTTAGAACAATAAATAGATATCTTGGATTAACTGATAAAGAAGAAGCATTATTCAGATGGTTTAAATTTAAATTTTTACCGGGAGGTAAATATTCTAAAAGACCTTGTATTTATGTTGATGGTGATGAATCTTATTCAAAAGACGGAATAGAGGCTACAATTTGTGAAGAAGTTTCATTAATTAGAAATAATGATGAAGATTTCTATAATAAATTTGATGCTATCAGAAGATTTTCTCTTAATAATGAACTTACAATTGATGGAGAAGCTCAAATAATAACTAATAATAAAAATGGATTTATAAGCTGGATTATATCAAAAGAAACAGTTAAAGAATCTTTGATTATTGCGGCAAATTATCGTCCTTTAAATGAAAAATTTTTAGTTCAAAAGCCTGATGGAACTATGGAGTATTCTATAAAATCCAATTATTCTGTTGAAAATAAAAAAATAGAAATCCCTGGTGATTACGTTTTAGCTTCGGAGTTTATATATGAGGAAGATAAAAAAGATTTTGTTGAACATTATTTTGCACCAAATATAAAAACTATTGAAATTACTAAACTTGAACCTTCAGAATTCAGAATATTTAAAATAAAGAGATAATATGAAAAATTTAACTTTAAAACAAAAAATTGCACAAATGTTTATTACCGGATTTAAAGGAAATTGTATTTCTAAAGAGAAGTATTTTAATGAAATTTTAGAAACAGGTTTAGGCGGAGTTATATTTTTTTCTCATAATATTGAAAGTGAAAAACAAATAAAATCGCTTATTGAAAAACTTAAACAGAAGGCACTTTTACCTTTATTTTTAAGCATTGATCAAGAAGGCGGTAAAGTTGAAAGAACAGAGAAAATACATAACGGAAAAAAATATCTCAGTGCTAAAAAGGCTTATGAAATGGGAATTTCTTTTCTTCAAAATCAAACAAAAGAAATCGCATTAGAACTTAAAAGTTATGGTATGAATATGAATTTTTCTCCGGTTTTAGATGTTAATACAAATAAAGAAAATCCTATTATCGGAGAACGCTCTTTTTCTTCTAATGCATTTGATGTTATAAATGCTTCAAAAGTTGTTATAAAAGAATATGAAAAATATGGGATAATTACGGTTGGTAAACATTTCCCGGGACATGGTGATTCTGATTCTGATTCTCATAAAACTTTGCCTATAATAAATTTATCGGTTGAAGAACTTGAAAATATTCATATAAAACCGTTTAAAGAAGCTATAAGTCTTGATATACCTTGTATTATGGCAGCTCATGTTATTTATCCTTCGCTGGATAGTGAGTTTCCTGCTTCTGTTTCTTATAATATTATTAATAATATTTTAATAGATAAACTTAAATTTAATGGACTTATTATTACTGACGATATGGAAATGAACGGAATAAAAGGATTTTCTCGTTTAAAAGCTTGTACTTTAGCAATAAATGCAGGGGTTAATATGTTTATTTTTAGAGATACAACTAAAGAAATTTTAGATCTTATTAATGAGATTGTATTAGCGGTAGAAAATGGATTAATTCCCGAAAAAAATATAAATCAATCAGTTAAAAAAATATTAGAAGTAAAATACCGATATGGAATTATACAATAGTATAATTAAAAAATTTAATAATTCTTTCACAATATATAAAAACGGAGGAATTATGAGGAAATTTTGCGTAATTATATTAAATTTTTTATTATTAACAAATATTTGCTTTGCTCAAGATTTAGTTTTATCAGATGTAATTAGAGAAGCAAGAGAGGCTCAATTAAAACAACAGGCTATGCAAAAGACTGAAATGGCAATGCAGCCGGTTAAAAATAATTGTTCTTGTAATAGTATGAATGAAGAAAAATATACTAAAACAAAAAATAATACTGCTCAATTTAAAGAACACAGGGAAAGAATTGGTGAATAATACATTATAATCTTTAAAAGGTGAGCAACTTTACGGCTCAGATGAGCGAAAATTTTAAAGGTGCCGCTGCACCGAACCTGAGTAACAAAGGGGCTGAAATGAGCTACAGCGAAAGCGAGCGAATGACAAGCCCCAAGACAGCAAGCACACAAGGTTGCGACACTAAATTAAATATAAAAATAAAAAATCTTACATTTTGTCAATAATATTTTTTATTGTAATTCCAAGATTAGCAGGATTCCTACATACTGTTACGTTGCAAGATGTTAGTGCTTCCATTTTACTTGAAGCAGTTCCTTTTCCACCTGCAATTATAGCCCCGGCATGCCCCATTCTTTTTCCTTCCGGGGCACTTAATCCCGCTATAAAACTTACAACAGGTTTTGTTATATTATTCTTTATATATTCAGCAGCTTCTTCTTCCGCACTTCCGCCTATTTCACCTATCATACAAATTGCTTTTGTTTCAGAATCCATTTGAAATTCTCTTAGTACATCAATAAAATTTGTTCCGATAATTGGATCTCCTCCAATACCTATACAAGTGGATTGTCCGATTCCCAGCTGGGTTAATTGATATACAGCTTCGTATGTAAGTGTTCCGCTTCTTGAAATTACACCGACATTACCTTTTTTATGTATATTGGACGGCATTATTCCAACTTTAGCTTCATTTGGAGTTATTAACCCCGGACAATTAGGCCCTATTAATCTTGCTCCGTTTAATTGTACTGCTTTTTTGGCATTCATCATGTCATATATGGGAATACCTTCCGTTATACATACAATTAATTTTATCCCGGCTTCTGCTGCTTCTATAATTGCTCCTGCCGCAAATCTCGCAGGTACGAATATCATACTTGTATCTGCTTGTACTTCATTTATTGCTTCTTTTACACTATTAAAAACAGGTACTCCTAATATTTCTTCTCCGCCTTTTTTGGGAGTTACTCCTCCTACCAGCTGTGTCCCATACTCCTGACAGCTTCTTGCATGAAATGAACCTTCTTTTCCGGTTATTCCTTGTACTATTAAACGTGTTTTTTTATTAATAAATATAGACATTATATCTTCCTAATTACCTCAATTGCTTCATTTAAATCTTTGACAACCGTAAATTTTAAACCTGAATCATTTAAAATTTTAGCTCCGATTTCCTTATTTGTACCTTCCATTCTTACAATTACAGCTACATTTATATTTAAATTTTGAATCGCATTTTTAACACCTTCCGCAAGAAAATCACAACGCAATATTCCACCAAATATATTTATAAATACTGCTTCTATATTTTTATCCGAAATTAAAAGTCTAAATGCTTTTTCTATCTTTTCACTACCGGCACCGCCACCTACATCTAAAAAATTAGCTGCTTCTTTTCCTGCTATACGGATAACATCCATTGTCGCCATTGCAAGTCCTGCTCCGTTAACCATACAGCCTATTGTTCCGTCTAATTTTATATAATTTAATCCTTCTTTCTGTGCTTGCAACTCTAACGGATTTTCTTCCGATTCATCTTTTAATAATAATATTTCTTCATGTCTGAATAGAGCATTATCATCAAAATTTATTTTTGCATCTATTGCAATAACTTCATTTTGTTTGGTTATTACAAGTGGATTTATTTCCACCAACAAGGCATCTTTTTCTATGGTTAATTTATATAATTTTTTTACAATATTTGCTATCTTTTCACTTATGTCTTCATTAAATCCCATTTTCTCAATAATCTTTATAGGATTAAAATCATTCCCTATTTGTTGTGTATATATTTTCTCTGGTGAATTTTTGGCTACTTCTTCTATGTCCATACCGCCTTGTGTTGACACAATCATTGCTATTGATTCATTAGCACGATCAAATGTTAAACTTAAATATAGTTCTTTTTCTATATCTATTCCTTCTTCTATAAGTATTTTATTGACTTTCTTCAGTCCGGCTTGTTTAGATTTAAGCTCCATACCTAAAATGGAATCGGCAACTTTTACTGCTTCTTCATAATTTGCAGCTAATTTAACTCCGCCGGCTTTACCTCTTGCTCCTGAATGTACTTGTGCTTTTATTACACAAGGCATTTTCATTGTTTTTAATATTGTTTCTATGTCTTCTCTTCTTTCACACAATTTTGAATTTGGAACTTTTATTCCATATTGTTTAAATAACTCTTTTGCCTGATATTCATGTATTTTCATTTTTCCGCCGTTTTATTTTCTCTTACCAGTACTGTTAATATTGCCGTCATTGTCCAAAATATATATTGTACTTGCGGTCTAAAGTATATTGTATCAAAAATTCCATGTATCATTACTGATAATATTGAAATGAATGACACTATTAATAATACCTTAAAAGTAAATTCTTTGCTGATTATAAATTTTTTTATTGCTGATGATAAAAGTACAATAATAAATCCAAGATATGACAGTAGTGAAAATATACCGCTTTCTACCACCATTTCAAGATATATACAATAACTGCTTAATGCATCAAATCCTGAGAGCATGTATAAACCATATATTTCTCTAAATACTTTGTTACCAACACCTATTCCATATATAGGATTATCTATAAACATTTTTATTGCTGAATGATATACATTTATTCTGAATGATGTTGATGAGTCTTCCCTCATTATAAAAATTGACATTAGTCTATGCAATATTCCGTGATTTATTAACAAGAATAAAATCATACCTATGCATAACATTAATATTATACTTTTCCATATTTTTTTTAATCTGTTATTTTGTATATCAAAAAAAACTATTTGGAATGAAGAAATAATTATGCTTAAAATAATAATAAATAAAGAAATGTATGCTCCTCGGCAGCCTGTATCAAATATTGTTAGCATTGATATTAATAACAGACATAAAACGCAATATCCTGCTGCAATTTTATGGCTTTTAAATAATAAGACACAAATACCTATTAACGAAGATACACCAGCTATAAGCCACCCTGCAAATAAATTAGGATTGTATGGTTTTAATGTTCCATATACTCTTGATATAATATCTTCAGGATTAACATAACTTGTATCCTGCCAAGTTGATATACTTTCAACTTTGATTACACTTTGAAATATTCCTATAATACTTTCAAACCCAATTATTAATGCAATAGCAGATAACAATATTATTATGTAGTTTTTATTATTTTTTAAAAATTGACAAAGAGCAAAATAAAATGCAAAATAAATGAGTGTTTTCATATATCCATATAAACTCTGTGATATCATTGAAGATGTAAAATTACTTATTAAACATATCAACAGATATATTAAAAGATAAAAATTGCAATGTTCAATTTCTATTTTTTCATTTTTGCTTATAAATGTTTTTAATATTACAAGTATTGGTACAAATCCTGAAATTATCCCGATTGTTTCTGTCTTAGCAAAACTTGATGCAATATATGTCAATATTATTGAAAATAAAATATAATAATCTATTTTTGAAAGTAAAAAACTATTTCTTTTTAATATATCTAATTTATCTTGAAATATGGAAATAATGTTGTTTATACAGTCTAATATTTTGGATTCTAAAATTTTCATTGTTAATTTTGTGTTTCACCAACTTCTTGAACATTTGAAATAGTACCTGAATATTTATATTTTTCACCTTCTATGACAACAGGTATTCCCATTTTAATTTTATTTCCTCCTGCGACATATCCATCAGGAGTTTTTTTCGCTTTATCTTCAAGTCTTACTATGAAATCATACATATTTACATTAGAGATATCTTCTGCAATTATGTATCCTTTCTCATTATTGGCACTAAGTATTGTCATTCTCGGTTTACCGTCTAATGCAATAATTTTTAGCTTAGTATATGGAACATTTCTTATTGTGATAAAAGCATCATCACCTTGTTTAAAAGGTGCAACATTATCCGAAATCGTTATGCCTCTGAAGAAAACATCAAATTGTATTGTAGTTTCCTTTTCTATGGGAAGATTTGAAAAATTTTTCTTTTTTATAAATACAAAAAAGCCTATTATTGCTATAATAAATATAAATAAAATAATAATATAATCTGTAAGTTTTAATTTTTTTAACATCTTATACACTCCTATACATTAACAGAAAATGAATCAAAATTAATATTTTCGATTGTGGATTTTATAACGGAAATTGTTGTTGTTGCACATCCAAAATATCTTATTACTATACTGGCTGCAATATTCCCTATTATGGCGGCATTTTTTCTGCTAAATCCTGAGGCTAAAGCAAGTGTATATGCTGCAGCAACTGTATCTCCTGCACCGGTAACATCAAAAACATCTGTTTTATTAAAAACCGGGATCTTTATAAAATTGCCGTTATTTTCAAATAATGCCATTCCTTCTCCACCTAGAGTAATTAAAACAGAATCAGCATTGGTTCTTTTTATCATTTCCCGACCGGCACTTTCAAGAGTTTTATAATCCTTTATATAATAACCTAGAAATTTTTCTGTATCAGGTTGATTTGGAGTCATTGATGTAACTCCCTG
Source organism: Candidatus Gastranaerophilales bacterium (assembly GCA_947588785.1). Classification (GTDB taxonomy): domain Bacteria; phylum Cyanobacteriota; class Vampirovibrionia; order Gastranaerophilales; family Gastranaerophilaceae; genus Avigastranaerophilus. The sequence goes on along the minus strand of CANPZN010000035.1, from coordinate 11,308 downwards.
AAATCTGTCAAGATTTTTTTGCGAATCTACAACTATTATTTTATTGTATTTTTTTGATATTTCGATTGCTTTTTTGATAACTTTATTTGTTAATAACCCTATATTATAATCAGACAATATAACCGCATCATGTAACGGTATTGCTTTTTCTAATTGCAATATGATTTTATTTTCAATTTCTTCGGAAATCGGTTCAATTGTTTCTCGGTCTATTCTTACAATTTGTTGAGTAACTGATTGTGAGCAAGATCCTGATATCCTTGTTTTTACCGTCGTAGGTCTGCTTGTGTCCTGAACCATATATTCTGTATTAATTCCCGATTCTTTAAATGCGTTTATTAATACTTGTGCGTAGTAATCATTACCATATACACCTATAACACTAACTTTTCCGCCATTTAAAGAAGAAATATTATTTGCCGCATTAGCTGCAGCACCTAATATAATTTTGGTATTATAATGTCTTAAAATCAGTACGGGAGCTTCTCGGCTCATTCTGTCAGTTGTTCCGTAGATCATCTCATCTATTGCCATATCTCCAACAACTACTACCGAGGGATTATTTAAATTCCGTAATCCGCATAATAATTCATCTTTATTTGCAGTAAACATTTTCCACTCTCCGATTTTATTTTGCATTATTACTTTTATTACCATATAATATTATCATAAAAGTAAGATTTATTTTATGAATATTATTAAAGATAAAAATTCAAAGGTTTCATTTATTGGAATTTCTTTAAGCGGTTTAAGTACTATTGAATCTGCTGTTGCTGTTTTAAATTCTGATTTAAAAGTTATTACTCTTGATAAATTGTTTTCTATGAATGATGTAAAATACTTTATTGATAATTTCCCGGGAAAACAAAATTCGGTTATTCTTGTTTCAATTCCTGAAAATGAAATAATGATCAGTACAAAATGGAAATACTGCTCAAGAACTTATCATCCGGTTAATTTAAATTCGCATATGATTAACAGAGATGATTGGACTAACAGATTTTCTTCAAGAGGCAGTGATTATTTTAAAATGCTTTCAGATAAGGGGGTTGATATTTTCCGATTTGATGTGGATAATATAAAAATGGCATTCGGCAACGGCTTCGCTTTTAAAGAACGTACTCCTGTTGATTGTAAAGCATTACAAGATACCTTAAGAATGAAATATAATATGAGAGAATTACCTGTTAATATGCTTCCGGTCGCTCAATTAGAGGCAATTTTAGGTGCAATCTTCGCACATATTTTAACTTTCACTTCAGGTGATTTCGATTTATCACAATATTTCAGACAAAATAGTTCGTTAAATGATTGTAAATTATCTTGCAAAAATCTCGGCTCTTTTGAAGGGTTAAGTATTTGGGGGTTCTAAAGTCTTTGTATTAAAGATCCTCTTGGTTTATCTTTTATCCTGAATACTCTATCATTAAAAGTATATTCTATATTTACAAAATCTTGATCAAAATTTTCCGGTAACGGGCTGAATGGGGCTGACATATTTATTGCCTTTATTGCACTATTATCGAATTCTTTGTTTAATGAGGATGTTTTTATAATGTAACTTAAAAGCGTTCCGTCTTTTTTTATTTTTAATATAACAACGGTTCTTCTTGTTGCAGCCGATAACTCAGGATGCCAATTATTTTTAATTTTTTTATGTAATTCTTTTATATATGGTTTTAAAATATTGTTATATTCTTTTTTTTGATCTTCCGTATAATGATATTCATTATTAGCTTTAGATGTATTAAAAAAATCGGGTAAAATTTCTTTTGCATAAATAAATGATGTATTACTTATGATAATAAATAATATTAAAATAGCTTTATATAAGAAAATTTTCCCGCTAAACCAAAAATGTGAGCGAAAATTTGAGAATACGTATCTGCGTTTGCAAAGTACAAACGCAAAATTGCTGAATGATATTATATTTTGCATTTTATTTTTCATAATTTTATTTAATCTAGTGTCGCAACATTACGCTTGCTCCTCGCAACCGTAAAGTTGCTCACCTTTTCAATACGCCACTCGCAAATTTTTACTCACACCTTCGGCTTATCGTAAAAATTTACTCGGACAATATTTAATTTGTTATCTTCTTGCTTCATTTTGTATAATTTTAACAAAATCTTCAACAAGTTTGCTATTCCACCTTTTCCCGGATTCTTTTTCAATAATTTCAATTATTTCATCAATACTATATGCACTTCTATAAGGTCTGTCTTGTGACATTGCATAAAAAGAATCTACTAAAAGTACTATTTGTGATGTTATTGGTATTTCTATTCCTGATTTGTTATTTGGATAACCTTCTCCATCCCAATTTTCATGATGACTTTCAATAATCGGAATGACATCTTGTATATTCGAGATTGGTTTTAATATTTCTCTGGCTGCTATTATAGGATGTTGTTCTATTAATTTTTTTTCTTCTTCTGTTAAAGGTTCTTTTTTGTTAAATATTTTTTCGGGAATCATTACATTTCCGATATCATATAGCAATATAGCTAATTTCAGATTATCTATTTCATCTTTTGAAAGTCCTATTTTTTCAGCTAAAATTATTGCTAATAAAAGTTTTGATTTTGTTGTACCTTGTTTATACATTTGATTGTACGACTGAGAAAGAATGTCAACTATAGAAAAAAGAATATCGCCGGATGTTTGATCTTTTAGTTGTAATTCCTGCAGTTTTTCTGTAATGATTTTAGCAGTTTCTTTCGGAATAGGTATACGTTTTTTTTCTAATATATCTTTAAATGTTTCAATAGCTAAGTGTTGCCAATTAGTTTCATTTCCTTTTTGGGCCAATTGTACTTGATTTCTTCCGTTTAATTTTGCTTTATACATGGCTTGATCCGCAAGCTCTGTTAATTCATCTATTCGATCTGAATGATCTAAAAAAGTTGCTACTCCTATACTTGCTGTTATTGATCCTATTGTATCAAGTACTTGACTTTCAATTGATTTCCTTATTCTTTCAGCGGCAATACAAGCACCATTAGCATCTACACCGGGTAATAATAAATTAAATTCTTCTCCGCCGATTCGTGCGGGTATATCTATTGATCTTGCTTCTTTCTTTAATACATTTGCTATTGTCTTTATTGCTAAATCTCCATATTGATGACCATATGTATCATTTATCTTCTTTAGAAAATCTAAATCCATTGATATAAGTGAAAAAGGTTGTTTTAACCTTAATGATCTTTCTGCTTCTTTTACTATATTTTCTTCAAAATATCTTCTGTTATATATTCCTGTTAACGGATCGGTTATTGCTTGCTTCTTTACTTTTTCAAATAAATCAGCTACTGTTATTGCTAATTCTATTTGATTTGCAAACAATGATAAGAAATTTACTTCCGTATCAGACGTAGCTACTCTGCCTGATGTTAATACTACACATCCGAAGTATTTATTGGAATTATGTAATGGTAATATTATTGCGGATTTTGAGTGAATCATTTCCAATAATTCATTTAATTCTTCATTTTTCAATGTCGGAAAAAACATTTTTATAATTCCTGTCATATCAGGAGTTGAAAATATTTTTTTTTCTTTAATTGCTTTTTCTATTATTGAATTTTCAATATATGGTATTTTATATGTATCAATTGATTCTTTTATAAATTCTAATGCTTTATTAACACTTTTATTTTGCGAATATGATTTTACATCCATATAGTATGTTTTATTATTGTCAGATTCGAGTTTTAATACAGCTACAAAATCGTAACCCATATCATTATGAAGTATATTTACTATTTTATCCAGCATACTTGATAGGGGTTGAGATGAATTCATCATATCCCATACACTGTTTAACGTTAAAATTGTCTGATTCGCTTGTTCTAATTCTTTTGTGCGAACGGCTATTTCTTCTTCCAGTGCAATATTACGTGCATATATATCGGCAAAATCTTTACCTTTCATATATATGGAACTGTCTATTTTATTTATTTGACCGAGTAAGTCTTTAAGCCCTGAGAATATATTCACATTTTTTTCCAAGATTATAATATTACAAGTATTATATACCCATTTTGTAATTATTGTAATACTTTTTTTACAATATTTATAATTTTTTCTGATTGAATATTTTCACGGCATAAGTTTTTATTTGTTTTTAATCTGCAATGTTTTTTCATGCAAGGACTGCAGGAAGATCTTGATGAAACAGCAATATATTTTTCTCCGTACGGAGCTGTTCTGTTTGCTGACGTTGCAAAAAATAAAGATATAATTTTAGGATGCCCTGTCGCCCATGCTATATGGCAACTTCCTGAATCAGGAGTTATTACTAAATCACTTTTATTGAATATATATGTTAAATCTTTTAATGTTGTTTTGCCGCTTAAGTCTATTATTCTTGAATCATTTGTTTTGGCCAGTATTTGTTGTATTAATCCCTTCTCTTTTTCGCTCCCTGTCAGTATTATATTATATTTATCTTTAAATTCATTAATGACTTCAACCCATCCTGTTATTATCCAATGCTTGTTTGTCCATGTTGTAGCAGGGGCAATTACTATTATCTTTTTCGTTTTATCTGCTGTTTCTATTGTATTTTTTATTTCTTCTGATATTTTTTCAGAAAAATTTGGAATTATAAATTCCTCTTTTAAATCTTTACATCCTAAATATTTTGCAATTTCCATATTTCTTTTTACTACATGGTAATTTATATCAAATTGTTTTCTTCCAGTGTTAATTATTTCATTTGCAAAAAATCCGGAAAATTCTCTGCCTCCGTCCAGGGTAATTTTCCTTTTCCCTTTTGATAATCCCATAATTATACTGCTTTTTAGCAACTGTTGTGTATCGATTACTATATCGTAATTTTCATTTCTGATTAATTTTATTATTTCAATATATTCTTTTATATTTTTTATTTTATTAATATTTTTTTTCCATTTATTTCTCGGAATTTCATAGACTTTATTAATAATAGGATTATTAATTATAAATTCTGATGCTTTATCTTCTACAACCCAATCTATATTAGCATTTGGATATTCTTTTTTTAAAGCGTATACCATGGGAATGGTATGAATTGTATCTCCAAGTGCACTTAAACGAATTATTAATATTTTTTTAATTGGATTATTCATCTTTTTAGTATAACAAAATATATAAATGGTGTATTTTTTTAAATAAAAAATACAATAAAAGTTTACATTTTAATTCTTTTTTTAAACTTTTTGGAGGAATGAATTCAAGTAAAAGTTTATTATTATAATTTTGTTAGAAAGTAATGGTTATCTGCATAAAATATTGGGACAATTAATTTATGAACAGAAAAGAATCTTTAGAAATAAAAAATTCTATAAAAATGTGTAATATGCGTTTAAAGACTATTCTTCCGCATCTATCAGATGAGAAAAAAGCATTAAATGAATCTTTTAATAAGTTACTTATTGAGAAAGCAATTTTAAGAGATAAATTAAACAAAAAGAATCCTTCTTTTTTATCTAAAATTATAAAAAAAATATCTGCAAATAAAAAAGAATTGATTTGTGATTATTTTATTTAATCTAAGTGCTGCAACATTGTGCTTGCTTTGACATCACATTCTCGGGTTCGCTCGCTATCGCTCGACTTTATCCTACGGAAAATTCGTGCTTCTTATCTCAATATTTTCTCGGACAAACTAACCGAAAATATTTGCAAAAGATAGAAAGAAATCACTTATAATATTTAATAAAAATGGCATTACAACAATTAAAATTGCAGATCCCATGCAAGGTTTAAATAAGAAGCTCATTTGAAATACATTTACTTGCGGTGCTGTTTTTGATATGATCCCTAAGATAATATCTTGACCTAATGTTGCTAACAATATTGGTGAAGCAATTTGTAATCCTATGTATAATACATTTGATGTTATTTCTATTAAATATGGAATGTTAATAAATTGTTCAATAGGTAGGGCATATGTATAAATAGGAAATATCTCAAAACTTCTTATAAATGCTTTGAATGTCCAATATGCTCCGCCGATTTCCAGAAAGATAATTAAAGCCAGAATACTAAATATTCTGCCCATTATCGAAATTTGTGAAGATGTCGTAGGATCCATTATTGTTGCAGATGATACACCTTGCTGCATATTAATCATATCGCCGCCGCTTTCTACTGCTTTTAATATACAATTAATTATAAATCCGATTATAGCTCCTGTTATATAATTTATTAGTATATCGTATAAGATTGATGAGCCTTCGGGCGGTCGTTCGGGACGGATTACCATTGTTAACATTACAGAAAAAATTAAAGTAAATCCGACTTTTGCTATCATGGGAATTTCATTTCTTTGCAGAAAAGGAGTTGTTCTCATTAGTCCCGCTACTCTTGCAAATATAGGAATTCCTCCTGATATTATATTGTTTACTTCAGGAAAATATTTTGGAAATTCATTTATAATGACATCTAACATTTTTTGTTTCTTTGAGTTTCTATTATTCTTTTTATCTAATTATAGTGCTTCACATATTCAAATATTCAATTTGTATTGCTGAGTACCTGTATAATGTCATCGGACAGTTATTATGGATTCGCAGATGATATTATAGGTGGAATATCTAATTCTATGAGTTCTTCTTTTTCATCTTGAAATATATCTCCTGATATAAATCTGTATTTATAAATTTTATTTTTTGAATTGATTAATACATCACATACTCCATTTTTTAGAGTTTCTATTATTACTTTTTCATTATCACTTGAAATTGAAGTTACAGGTGTGATGTTAAGAATATTTGTATCTGATATATCTATTTTTTCAGCTCTGTAGCCTAAATTTAAAATATATATGTTTTTTTCTCGTAAATTATAAATGTATATTTCTTTATTTTCTTTGTATTTTGAAGAAGGTATGGTTTTGGGTATTGAATTTTCTTTTTGATTTAAAAGTAAATTATTTTTTAATTGATTTGAAACATTATCAAATGAAGAGTATTCATATAAAGAATTACAAAATCCTTGCTGAGTTGTTAATATAAGAGCAAATAAAAATATCAATAATTTTTTCATCTGTTATTCTCCATTATTGTTTTTCTTTCAACATAATTTGGTGTAGGAATTTCACTGGCTCCGTGTCTTAAAAATTCAAACCTGTCTTTTGGAGTATTTCCTTGAGGAGTTATAGCATTATTTAATAAATGTTCCATCGGGGTCATATCTTTTTTTACATCATTTTTCATTTCATCAATAAATGGTTTTGTATAATTGTAGTAGTCAGCAGGCAAAACAAAATCATCATTTTTTGGAATGACTTCAAAAGCGATATTCATTCCTTCATTAAATAAATTACTTAGTAATTTCATATATCCTGTTCCAAGAATAATAATTACAAGGAAAACAGTAAAAATTTTAGGTGCTGCTGCAATTGTTTGTTCTTGAACCTGTGTTACCGCTTGCAAAATACCAACAATTAATCCGATAGCAGCTGCTGTTAATACGCAAGGCATTGCAATTGTCAGCATTGTCATTAAACCTTTTGTAAAAAATTCCATTAATATTTCCATAATAATTCCTTAATTAAAACTTTTTACCAATCCGTTTACAATTAATCCCCATCCATCAACTGCTATAAATATTAATAGTTTAAACGGTAAGGAAATAATAGTCGGAGATAACATAAACATACCAAGTGCCAAAAGAACATTCGCTACAACAAGATCTAATACAATAAATGGTACAAATATTATGAAGCTGATTTCAAATGATGTTTTTAATTCACTCAATATATATGCCGGTGCTACCTCCCATATAGTTATATCTTCTACTGATTTTGGAGCTTCTTTTCGAGTTAATTGTACAAAAAATGCTAAATCATTTTCTCTTGTTTGCTTAAGCATAAATTCTTTTAACGGTTTAGATCCTTCTGTTACGGCAAGGACAATTGATCCTGTTTCTTGATACGGCTTTGAACCTACTTCATACATCTGTTGAAATGTTGGCCCCATTGAATAAAATGTTAAAATTATTGATAATCCTACTAATACTATTGCAGGAGGTATTTGTTGGGCACCTAAGGCTTGTTTTAAAAATCCAAAGACTATTGCATATCTTAAAAAACTTGTCATGCATACAAACATAAATGGCAAACACGAAAACATTGCCATTACCATTAATAATTGTATTACCGGACTTAAATCTTTTAATACTGTATCCATCTTACCCTCTGTTTGCTTTTTCGGCTAATTTTCTTATGGCATTTAATTCTGTTTCACTTAAATTATTTCCCGCTATTGTTGGAGTAACTGTATTATTTTTTTCTAATTTTGCTAATAATGTTGTATTTGAAGGATCTGAAGCAATTAAAAATTTTTCATCGCCTGCTTTTAATACGTAAATAGTTTTACTTGCTGAAATCCTTAAAGAATTTTCAATATTAAGAAAGTTTTTAATATTTGCTCTTTTTTGCATTATTATTGCTTTTTTATAAACATACAAAGCCAGAACAATAAATCCTATCATTGCAAATGTATAAGTCGTAAAATGTATTATGTAGCTGTTCATTTTTCACCTCTATATACTCTCATCTTCTATTTCAAAATCGCTGTAATCAAAATTTTCATTTTCTTTTGAATCAGCAGAAGGTTTTTGTTTCGCTTGTGTTGTATTTACCGGCTTCTGGGCAGCGGAAGGTTTTACTGCTGTTTTTTTTACTGCTTCATTAACGTTTGGTTTTGTAGGTTGGGCTTCATTATTTATTTCTTTTTCCTTATTCTTGGAAATTTCTGTTTGTTGCTCTTTTGATTTCTTTACTTCTTCAATTCTTACTCCGTATCGATCATTTAAAATAACCAATTCTCCCGTAGCTACAACTTGATTTTCTACTCTTAATTTAATTTTATTTTCATATACGGAGCCAACATCTATTACAAGCCCTTCTGATATTTGTTTTAATTCTCCGAGTGTTAATTTAACGTTATCAAATTCTGCAACAATATCTACAAGAATTGAATCCCACATATTGGGTGATTTGCTTGTTTCATCTTCCATGTTATTGCCTCCGTTATTGTCAATATTTATTATTATTGATGGATTTGGGTTGATTTTAAATTGTATTTCTTTTTCCCCTAATTTTATTAACATTGTATTAATATTACTTTTTTCTAAAACAATGATATCTCCATCTTCCATTGCTTTTACTTCATTTAGTGTTAATCGGGATTTCCCTATTTCTATTTTTAATTCTGTTTTTGTTTCCGTAAAATTTGTTATTGAAAAATTTTCTTGTGTTTTATTTGGTTCAATTGCCGGAATTATATATTCCGGCATTGATAATATTATTTTCCCTAAATGTTTTTTATTGTATTCAATATAATGCGTAAAATGTAAATAGTGTGAATTTTGTAATATTTTTTTTGAAGGTTCTGTTGAATCTATGCATTTTTCTATAAGTTTATTATATGCAAGTGTAAATGATTTTATCAGCATTGCTTCTATGTCGGTAAGGTCTTTTAATTCAAAATTTTCTTCTTTTGGGCCTAACGCTATATCTAAAAATGAAGATATTACTTTGGCAGATATTTTAATTTTAATATTCGTATTTTTATTGATTGGAATTTTATTTACAAAATATTCATCACCATAAAAGAGCAAATTTTCATCTTTTGTTATGCTGATAAGCCTTACATTATAATCATTATCAAAAAATTCTTTAATTAAATTTTCTAAATTTAAAGATAAATTAGTTTGAAACCAATAATAACTTTTAAATAGATTGTGTTCAATTGTATTTTTGTAATTTCTATCAGTTTTTAAAGCTGTCATTATTTTCCCTAATCCATTTTATAAAAATACAATATATTTTTTTACATGAAGTGGCAATCATATAAATGCTGTATTTTTGTAATTTTTAATGATCTTTAAATAATTTTTCCATACTAAATTGAAATCATTATTTTGAATGATTTTGGAATATTCATAATTTTGTATACTAAACAAGTGGATATAATAGATATGTGGTGAACTATGATGAAAAAAGAAAATACCAAAATCATAAAAATACAAGAGAATCAGCCTGATTTAAAAGTTGTAAAACCGATAAAAACTAAATCATATAACGATATTGATTTAAATAATTGGAAAGAATACAGCCATATAAAAACTGATACTTGGTGGGAATTTTCTTCAAGAGATAATACGAACGGTCATTCAAATGAATATCATGGAAATTATATACCGCAGATAGCAAGACAATTATATGAACGTTTTACAAAAAAGGGCGATGTTGTATTAGATTTATTTTTAGGATCAGGAACAAGTGCAATAGAAGCATTGAATATGGGTAGAAGGTGTATTGGTGTTGAATTAAAACCTGAACAAACAGAATTTGTTGCCCAGAAATTTACTCCAAGAGAACTTGTAACGGAAGCAAGAATTATTTGTGCAGATAGTGCTTCTGAGGTTGTTCAAGAAAAGATACAGGCAAGTCTTGATATTATGATGGAAAAGAAAGCTCAATTTTTAATGTTACATCCGCCATATGATAATATTATTCAATTTTCTGATAAGAAAGAGGATTTGTCTAATTGTGAAAATACTGAAAAATTCTATAATTTATTTGAAAAAGTTGCGAAGAACGGATATAAAATGCTGGAAAAAGGCAGATTCGCAGCATTAATAATCGGAGATAAATATTCTAATAGTGAACTTGTTCCATTAGGTGCGGAATGTGCTGCTATAATGCGTAAACTTGGCTTTAAAATGAAAGCAATGATTGTAAAAAATGTTGAAGGTAATGAACGTGCAAAAGGTAAAAATGCTAATTTATGGCGTTATCGTGCTTTAAACGGGGGATTTTACATATTTAAACATGAGTATATATATGTATTTCAAAAATTAAAATAAAATTAATTGATTTTATCAATTTTTTATTGATTAAGAATATAAATAATTTTGTTTGAAAAAATTTTAGATGAACGATAGTCTGATATGCGGATAAATATATTAATGTATGATATTATATATGAATTTAGTGTGTAAAAGGTTTAAGACCTGATCAATTTTTTTATTCATAGTCAAAGTAATCTGATTACATAACAATACGGATCGTAAATTTAATATAAGTTTATATTGAATATATTACCTGTTTTTATTCTGATTTTTGGTTTGAAGTGTATAATTCCGTAAATTTTTTTGAATAAGTTTTCAAATATTATTAAATAAAGCAGTATAATAAGAAAATTATGTTACGATAAAATAGATAATAAAAATTAACTTAATAAATAGGGGGAAAAATGAGAATATACAATAAAATTACTGATTTAATAGGTAAAACTCCTTTAATGGA
>CANPZN010000034.1 GCA_947588785.1 Candidatus Gastranaerophilales bacterium | reverse complement strand
TTTTATTGGCGGATTATTAAATCATATATTTATTAGAAATTGGAGAAATAAAGTTGTAAAATTTTTTAAATTAAATTACCCGGAAGAAGTTATAGAGGAAATTGTTATTCCCCCATTTGCTACAACATTTTTTTTACCGGCTATTATATCAATATTTTACGGATATTTTGCTCTACCGCTTTTATTTATACCGGAAGTTCAATCTATTGATTTTATGACGAAAAACAACATATATATATTTATAATTATAAATCTTATATTAAATATCTTTTTAACTTTTTTGGGTATGACTACATCCATACTTACAAATAAACGTTTAGTTACTATTACCCCATCTGAACGCACTAAATTTATGGGAGAACAATTCACTAATAAAAATATTTTAATAAGCGAAATAAGCTCCATTTCTTATCAATATATGAAGATAATAAAAATTAGTTTAAAAAATGGCAGTTCGTTTTTATTTGGGACAAAAAAACTGGATAAATTTTATACAAAATTAAGTGAACTTTTAAAGAAGGAAGAAACAAATAATGCCAACTAAATAGGAAGAAAAAACAAGTAGGGGAGTGTAACCCAACAGTATAGAAAAGGGAATACAAAATAAAATTGAAAACATTCGTATTAAAATAAATTTGTGAAAATTTAAATAGGGTAAAATAATGAATAACGATAATAACAATGATAAAGAGAATATAGAACAAGAAAAAGTAAATAACCTACAAGTTGATGGGCTTTATGAAAAAATAAGAAAAAAAATGACATTAAAAGAGAAAATATTCTGTTGGATACTCATATTTATGGTTCCATACCTATTTGATATATTACCTCCCAATTTTATATTTGATAATCCCAAAGCAACCTTTCAAATAGCAAATTTTCATTATACATATAAAGCATTATTGTTATTAGATAAAATGCATTTACAAGATTCAGGCTTAACAATAGCAATAAGAAACAGTTTAATGAATCAATATATAAATATACATAATTCTTTTAAAGATGATGTATATAATCCATTAGGAGTTTTTTACTCAATTGATTATGAATTTAATAAATATAGCAAAGGTAATAAAAATTCAGAACAATATAATTATTATAAAAAACAATACTTAGAAGAACTTCATAAGGTTTTGATGGAGTATCCATTAAGAACTCATTCATACAAGCAATTTTTGGATATACGTGGACAGGCTTGGTTTCATTATGTAATTTCGAATAGAATAACAATATATCCAGAACTTGCAATTAATTATTTGCATTATAAAAGTCCAATAAAAATTGATGAAGAAACTCTAAATGACTTAACAAAAATTCTTAATTCTTTTGATTTAATCTTTGAGCAAGAACAATCTTTAAATACAAGACAATATCAATGTAGATTATACACACCTTATTTTAAAAGATTTAATTATTTTTATCCTAAATTCTTGTATTATTATTCTTCAAAAATTATTGCATTAGAAAGTTTATTACATCCGGAAACTTTTTGTGATAATACAGATACTTTTTCAAAATATAAACAATCAATAGAACAAGGACAGACTGATGATACAGGTTTATCTTTGCTATTAAAAACTAAGTGTAACTATGAAGTTTAAAATTTATATAACTTGTAAATTGGGTTAGCCGAGCAATTTCGTGATAAGGAACGAGAGCGGAAGGGCAAAGCCCGAAACGAACTACTTGCCCGAGAGAAAGGAAAATTTAGGACTACAAGCACAAGGTTGCGACACAATATTAAATTTTATGATTATATTTGTCTATTTTATCTGCCGTAAATGTCGAAAATATAGGAAGAATACCGTAATATAAAAATGCAAATACTAATGTTGGTCTTACTACATTTATACCTTGTATATATTTATCAAGTTTCGGATCATTTATATTAGCCTCTTTAAATTTCTCAATAAATGATTCTGTTCCTTTTTGTATCATTTTATCAATTTTACAGCCCCCTAATATGCTAATTGTTGTCGTTATTAGCTTATTATATATTAGCGGTTTTTTGTTATCCTCTTTTATTTTTTTTGACTTCTTTGTTTTTATTACAGAAGATAAAGCAAGTAAAATATCTGTTGCTAATGTCATGTTTCTTGCTATATTTGTCTCATTAAAACTATTTCTCTTTACAAAATTTTGAAACATTTTTGCGTTAAATATCTTGCTTATTCCTTTTGCGGTTGTGTTTTGAAATTGACCGGGAAAATGTGCTAAAGTACGTGAACAAAATTTTGGAGTGGCAGCTTTATAATCTGATTGTGAATGGTGATCGGATAATGTAATATTGTCGGATGAATCATTATTAAATGACAAATCGAAAAAACTTGCTGTTGAAATGTTAGATTTATTTAATCCTTTCCTCTCATTATCATAAAATTGAGCAAAAACTGGTGTATATGTGTTTGGTGTTGTATAAAATTTTTTTTCAATTTTTGCCTTAAATAATTTTTTCATTATAAATGGAATTAAAGCAACGGCGATTGTTGATTTTGGTATTGCTGTTATGAGGCTTGGAGTATTTTTTATTAGTTGCTGAGCAAATTTATAATGTTTGGATTCTAAAAGAGTTTTTCCTGATTCTGTGAAATTTTTTATTGTTTCGTTATTTAAAAACTTAGTCGGATTATTGTTTATTTTTTTTATAGCATTTTCTGTCGGCAGAGCTATTAATTCAGTTATTGCAAATTTAACCAGCCCTGAAGAAATAGAATCAGCAATAGCGTATTTTTTATTTTCTTCATCAATTTTTGGAGTTAATGCAATCGCAAGTGGTCTAAATCCTGAAGACATAGCTAATGTTGTTGAAGCAATAAATGTTGCGGGATGATTAGAAATTATTTCTAAACCCTTTAATAAATGCTTGTTATTTAGTACGCCTTTAAACATAACAGTTCTATTCTTGGTATCTGTTGTTTTTGTTGGGTAAAGATTAATATTTCCTTTTTGTATTTTCATGTCTTAAATTTCTTATTTTAATTATAATTAAAAAATGAATCTTATTAGCTATATAAAATCTGAAATAAAATTTTTTAACAAATCGGAAAGAATTCTTTACTCAATTGTAATATTGAGTATTATTTTAATATCAATATTAACAAATGATAGTAAAATTTCTCTTTTCTCTGCAATATGCGGTATAACATATACTCTTTTTGCAGGAAAAGGTAAAGTATATTGCTATTATATCGGACTTTTAGGCACGTTTTTATATTGCATAATTGCATATAAAAATGGATTTTATGGAAATATGGCACTTTATGGTTTCTACTTCTTTCCTATGCAACTATTTGGAATCTATACTTGGAAAAAACATTTAAATAAAGAAAAAAATGAAATATATAAAACTAAATTATTAATAAAAGAAAAGATAATATATATTCTTGTAACACTTATTATTACTTTTTTTATTTATGTATTAATAAAAATATCAGGCGGACACAAACCCATTCTCGATTCATTTGTTACGGGATTTTCTCTCCTCGGACAATTTCTTACTATTAAAAGATGTATAGAACAATGGTATGTCTGGTTCGGTGTAAATTTAATTTCTGTTGTAATGTGGTTATCGGCATATTTAAATGGTGCAAATTATCTTGTAACTTTGTTAATGTGGGTTATTTATTTATTTCTGTCTATATATTTCTATAAAAAATGGAAAAAAGAAATATTTTAGTTGATAAGCATTGCATTGAATATTGTCAAGATAATTTTCACTGCTTACAAATGCCAGATGAGTAAATGGAATATAATACATCGAATTATCAGTTTCTTATAGCCTCTTTTATCATTTTTGTATATTTATAAACTTCTTCAGGTGCGTTTTCTCCGTATTTAGCTATAATTTTTACTATTGCACTACCTATTATAATTCCGTCTGAAATACTTGAAAAATATTGAGCTTGCTCCGGGGTATTTATTCCAAAACCAATAGCTGCAGGTGTTGTTGTTGTATCTTTTACAAGTTTTACTATTGATTTTAAATCTGTTGTAATTTCACTTCTTACCCCTGTTACACCCATTGATGACACTACGTATACAAATCCTTTTGAATCTTTTGCTATTTGTTTTATTCTCTCATTTGATGTCGGAGCTATTAGTGATATTATATCGACACCGTATTTCTCCGTTATTTCTTTTATTTCAGTTTTTTCTTCATAAGGTAAATCGGGGATAATTATCCCATCTATTCCTGATTCTCTACATTCTTGAAAAAAGTTTTCATAACCATAGTTAAATACAGGATTGATATATGTTAAAAATACTAAAGGAATTTGTGTTTACGGTTTCAAAAATTTTTGCTACTGTTGTTTTTGAATTTAATGCACGAATATTTGCTTCTTGTATTACTATACCTTCTGCTATAGGATCAGAGAATGGAATTCCTATTTCAATAAGATCTACGCCGGCTTGTTCCATTTTTAAAATACACTGTTTTGTTGTTTCTAAATCAGGGTCACCTGCTGTAAGAAATCCTATGAACGCCTTTTTATTTTCAAATGCTTTATATATATTACTCATTAATAATTCTCCCTCTATATTTTGCAATAGATTTTACATCTTTATCTCCTCTTCCTGATAGGCAGATTATTATTATTTCATCCTTATTCATTGTAGGTGCAAGTTTCTTTGCATATGCTATCGCATGAGCACTTTCTATTGCAGGAATAATTCCTTCCGTTTTTGAAAGATATTCAAAGGCTTCTACTGCTTCTTCATCGGTTATCGGTACGTATTTTGCTCTTTTTATTTCATTTAAATAAGCATGTTCAGGGCCTATACCCGGGTAGTCTAATCCTGCTGATATTGAATAAACCGGTGATATTTGTCCGTTTTCATCTTGACAAAATATTGATTTCATTCCATGAAATATTCCTATTCTACCCTTTGTAATACTTGCAGCATGTTTATCTGTATTTATTCCAAGTCCTGCGGCTTCACAGCCTATAAGTTTTACATCTTTATCATTTATAAAATTATAAAATATCCCCATTGCATTACTTCCGCCACCTACACAAGCAATTACCGCACTCGGTAATTTCCCTTCTGACTCAAGTATTTGTTCTCTTGCTTCTTTACTGATTATGCTTTGAAAGTCTCTTACTATTGTTGGAAAAGGGTGCGGCCCCATAACTGAACCTAAAACGTATAGTGTATCGTTTGTCCTTTTTGACCATTCTCTCATTGCTTCATTTACCGCATCTTTTAGTGTTTGTGTTCCTGATGTAACTGCATTTACTTTTGCACCTAACAGCTCCATCCTGTATACGTTTAATGCTTGGCGAATTGTATCTTCCTTCCCCATGAAAATTTCGCACTCTAAACCTAATAAGGCTGCTGCCGTTGCTGTTGCAACTCCGTGTTGTCCTGCTCCTGTTTCTGCTATTATTCTTGTTTTACCCATATATTTTGCTAATAAAGCTTGTCCTAATACATTATTTATTTTATGTGAACCTGTATGATTTAAGTCTTCACGTTTTAAATAAATTTTTGCTCCTTTTAAATCTTTTGTCATGTTTTCAGCATAGTATAACAGTGACGGTCTATTAGCATAATTTTTTAATAAATCATTTAATTCTTTATTAAATTTTTCATCTTTTCTATAATGTTCATATGACTTTTCAAGATTTTTTATCTCTGTCATCAGAATTTCAGGGATGTATTGTCCTCCATAAATTCCGAATTTCGTATTATTCATTTTTGTATCCTTTTATTAGTTCTGTTATTTTAATTATTTTGTCTCTATCTTTTTTATTGTTTGTTTCGACACCTGAATTTATATCTAAACAATAAGGGTTAACTATTTTTATTGCTTCTATAATATTATTTGTATTTAGACCTCCGGCTAAAAAAATTTTTTTTCTGGTCTTTGGGATTAGATTCCAATCAAACGTTTTTCCACTTCCTCCTGTTTTATTATCTATTAAAACATAATCAGATAGTGTTGTTTCTATTTCTTTTTCTAAATGTTCTGAAGCTTTTAATGCTTTTATTATTGGCAGCTGTGTTTTATCTTTTAGAAGTTTTATGTATTTATTATCTTCTTCACCATGCAGTTGTATTATGTCAATTATTCCTTGTTCTTTTATTTCTAAAATTGTTTTTATATCAGAATTAACAAAAACGCCCACACTTTTTATTGTACTATTTAGCAAATTTTTAAGTTCTTTTGCTTTTTGTATTGAAATTTGTCTTTTGCTTTCTTTTGCAAATATGAAACCTATGAAATTTGGATTTGCCTCATTTACGTATAAAATATCTTCTCTAGTTTGGAGTCCGCATATTTTTATTTTCATAAAATAGAACCTCTTAGTAGTTTAAGCTCTTTTGTTTTATCTTCAGATTTCATAAATGTTTCACCTATTAATACTGCATTTACCCTATTTCGTTTTAATTCTTCAATTTCATTATGAGTTTTTATTCCGCTTTCTGATACAAAAATAATATTGTCGGGTACATATTTCCTTAAATTTATACTGTTTTTTATATCAACTTTAAATGTTTTTAAATCTCTGTTATTAACTCCTATTATTCTTGAGTTTGCATTGATGGCTCTATCAATTTCTTCTTTATTGTGTGCTTCTACTAAACAAGATAATCCTAAATTATCAGCTATATTAATAAATTCTATAATCTTATCATTACTAAGTATAGATGTTATAAGAAGTATTGCACTTGCACCTTGTATTTTTGATTCATATATTTGTATTTCGTCAATAATAAAATCTTTTCTTAATAATGGAGTTTTTATTTTTTTAGATATTTCATTTAAATAATTAATGCTGCCCATAAAAAAATCAGGCTCGGTAAGAACGGATATTGCATTTGCTCCTGCTATTTCATATTCTTTTGCTATCTGTATATATGGAAAATCTTTTGCTATTATTCCTTTTGATGGTGATGCTTTTTTTATTTCACAGATAAATGAAATATTATCGTTTTTTAAAGCTTTTTCAAACTTAAAAAATCCTTTTTCCATTGATAATGCTGTTTTTTTAATTTGTTCTATGTCATTTTCTCTTTTAAAATTTTCTACTCTAATCTTTGTTTTTTCTACTATATTTTCAAGAATATTCATTTAGACCTCATTAGATAATTTTATGTATTCGTTTAATTTTTTAAGAGCAAGACCTGACTCTATTATGTCTTGAGCCAGATTTATACCTTCTTTTATGCTTGATACTGTTTTATATGTATAAAAAGCTAAGGCACTATTTAATATAACAATATCTCTTTTAGCAGTTTTATCTTTTCCGCTAAAAATATTTAAAATTATTTGTGCATTCTCTTTAGGACTTGAACCTTTTATCTCGTTTTTATCAGCTCTTTTTAATCCAAAATCTTCAGGCTTTATTATATAATTTTTTATAATTCCGTTTCTTCCTTCAGAAATAGTGGTTTCTGAACTTATTGAAGCTTCATCTAATCCATCATTACCGTGAATAACTAGTACATTTTCTACTCCTAAATTAGAAATAACCTTACATAATGTTTCTGTAAGTTTTTTATCAAACACTCCAAACAATTGTGATTTACAGCCGGCAGGGTTTGTTAATGGGCCTAATATATTGAATAGAGTTCTGAATTTTAATTCTTTTCTTACTTTTGCTGCATATTTCATTGCCGGATGGTGATTTTGTGCAAACATAAAACATAAATTTAATTTCTCAAAAATTTGTTTTTCTTCATCAGGTGTTTTATTAACATTTATTCCAAGGGCTTCAAGTACATCAATAGAACCAGATTTACTTGTTAAAGCTCTGTTTCCGTGTTTTGCTATTGGAATATTTCCTGCTGCCGCTACAAAAGCAGTTGTTGTTGATATATTAAATGTATTTGACATATCGCCGCCGGTACCAACTATATCTAATGTATTTGTTGTTGATAATTGAGTTTTAATACATTTTTCTTTCATAACTTCTGCTGCTGCAGTTATTTCATCAATAGTTTCTCCTTTTATTCTAAGTGCAGTAAGAAAGGAAGCTATTTGAATATCTGTTACATTGCCTTCTGTTATTTCTGTAATAACAGTTTTAGCTGTTTTATAGTCTATATTATCTCCGTTTGTTAGTGTTTTTAAAGCTTCTGTTATCATTTTGTTACCGTTTCTATAAAGTTTTGAATTATTGTTTTTCCATATTCTGTTAATATTGATTCAGGATGAAATTGTAATCCATAAATATTATAGTCTCTATGTTTTACGGCCATTATAATGTTATCATTTGTTTTTGCTATCACTGTAAGTTCTTTGGGTATTGTATTTTCATCTGCAGCAAGTGAATGATAACGAGCTACTTTTATTTTTGCAGGCAGATTTTTAAATAAAGCACATTCTTTATCAACTGTAACTATAGACGTTTTTCCGTGCATGATTTCTTTTGCATAAGTAATTGTTGCCCCAAATACTTCACATATAGCTTGATGACCTAAACATATGCCTAAAATAGGTTTTTTATTTTTAAAATATTTAATTACTTCTTCACAAATGCCCGCATCTTTCGGTTTTCCAGGCCCGGGCGATATTATTATACAGCAAGGATTTATTTCTTCAATTTCTTTAATTGTTAATTCATTATTTCTGATTACTTTAATATTAGGCTCAAATTCACCGATATATTGATAAAGATTATATGCAAAACTATCATAATTATCTATTAGTAGTATCATAGAACCTCCTGTGAAGTTTTAAGTGCATTCATTATTGCTTTTGATTTATTTTTACATTCTATGTATTCATTTTTTGGAATGCTGTCATAAACTATTCCTGCACCAACTCTAACAAATACTTTATTGTTCTTTTTAAATGCTATACGTATACCTATACATGTATCAAGGTTCCCTGTAAAATCTAAGTAACCTATTGCTCCTCCATATATACCTCGTTTGTTATTTTCAAGCTCATTAATAATTTCAAGAGCTCTGATCTTAGGAGCTCCGGAGAGTGTTCCTGCCGGTAATATTGAACCAATTGCATCTAATTGACCTTTATTATCTTGTATTTCTCCAACTACGGTTGAACCTATATGCATAACGTGTGAAAATCTTTCAATTGACATATATTTTTCTACTTCAACAGACCCAAATTTAGATATTTTACCAATATCATTTCTGCCTAAATCAACAAGCATATTATGTTCAGCTAATTCTTTTTTATCAGAAAGTAAATTTTTTTCAAGTTCATCATCTTCTTTTTTTGTACTCCCCCGTTTCCTTGTTCCGGCTAACGGGAATGTATAAATTTTTCCATTTTCAAGTTTAACAAGAGTTTCAGGTGACGCCCCGGCTATTTCTATATCATTACTTCCAAAATAAAACATATAAGGTGAAGGATTGATTGTTCTTAGCGTTCTATAAGTATTTAAAAGGTCGCCTTCATAATCTGCTTCAAACCTGTTTGATAAAACTACTTGAAATATATCTCCTTCTTTTATATAATATTTCGCTTTTTCAACCATTTTACAATATTCATCTTCATTGAATAAAGGTTTAAATTCTGATTTTAACATTCCTTTTTTGATATTATAGGGCTTGCCAAATTGTATTAAATTTTTTAATCTTTCGAGTTCTTTTTGTGCTTTTTTGTAATTTTCTTCTATATTATCTGTTTTAATATTAACAATTAAAATGATTTTATTTCTTACATTATCAAAGGCAATAACTTTATCAAATAACATTAAATCAACATCATTAAAACATTCATCGTCTTTAGCATTAAGATTTAATTTCGGCTCAAAATATTTAATAAAATCATAAGCAAAATATCCGACTAATCCACCGGTAAAAGTAGGTAAATATTCAAATACCGGACTTTTATGCTCTTTAATAATTTGTTTTATATATTCTTGAGGTTCTTTTGTATCAATTTCTTTTATTTCTGTTTTTGATTTGATTTTTAAATGATTATTCCGGCATGTTATTTCAAGCGAAGGCTCAAAACCTAAAAATGAATATTGCCCTATTTTTTCTGCCTTTTCAACACTTTCAAGTAAAAAACAATGTTCATCTTGTTCTTTTAAAATCCTTAAAACTTGTATAGGCGTAGTAATATCAGAAAATATTTCTGTTGATATCGGTATACAGTTATACTTTTGGGCTAATTTTTCTATTTCTTCAATATTAGGCTGAATCATAGTACGACTCTCTTTCTTAAAAGCAATTATAAGTCTGTTATATTTAGTTTGTTTATTAAATCCGGTGTCACACTTTTCTGTTGACTGCTTTGAATCTCTCTGTTTTTCCTGTTTCTATAATACCGAAAATTTTCACTGAAATAAATCATATATTACACAGTGTTTCATAACACTTTAAGCGAATCCAAGAAAAATTATCCTGACATTATATTGTCCGAGTAAATTTTTACGATAAGCCGAAGATGTGAGTAAAAATTTGCGAGTGACGTATTGAAAAGGTGAGCAACTTTACGGTTGCGAGGAGCAAGCGTAATGTTGCGACACTAGATTAAATAAAGTGTCTATCATAAAAACTTTGAACAAATTTTATATTTTTTAAGTAAAAATACAAAATAGCACAAACAAAGGGTTTACACCCCACAAGTTAACCAATCGTATACAAATTAATCATCAATACGATTGTTAACACGAATAGGACACCACGCCAATTCTTTTTTATTAACAGATAACCAGGCAGTAAAAAGGCTCATAACAACTTCTACAAAATTTAAAATAATGGATTTAATACTCATATTTTAATTTACCCCTTTTTACATAACTATTCTGTTCTGATATATTTTAACTCGTTTTTTTAAATTTGGCTAGTGTTAGCTTTAAATTTGTTAAGAAATCTCAAAATAACACATCTAAAATTTACTATATTATAATTTGTCCGAGAAAATTTTGTTGGTTCGGAACGTGGCGAAATTTGCGAAAGGGTGAAACGAAGTGAACCCGAGTAGAGAAGGGGCTGAAATGAGCGGCAGCGACAGCGAGCGAATGACAAGCCCTAAGAGAGCAAATTTTAAGACAGTAAGCACTATGTTGCGACACTAGATTAAAATGTTCTTCAGGCTATTTTCTTTAAACATTTCTATTTGATTAAAATTTTAAAAATAGCTTTTTTAACTTTTTTATTTCGATCATTACTTGTTAAAGCAGGCATATGAGCATCCTCTGGATAAAAAATTAAAAAAGTTTTACTATCCGCTTTTAATTTGTCAGTGTTTCCTGATAAAAACATTACATCTTTTTCAATATTATATTCTTCAATCGTTTTAGTATTATTAATATTAGTATAGCCCATATATTCTTCACCGGAAATAACAATTTGTATATCTATATATTTTTTATGTGCTTCAAGTTTTTGAGAAGATTTTGTTTCATATTCTTGAAGGTTGAAAAATAACTCATTACCCCTTATTTCGTGTTTTCCGCATTCCATACTCTTTAAATTGTGTGAATTGATGTAATCAAATACAATTTTAAAATCATTATTAAGTATAAAATATTTATCTGCATTATCAATATTATCAATAATCATAAAGACTCCTTTTTTAATAATGTAACATAAATTTTTACAATTGTTAAATAAAAAGGCAATTATTAATCAAAAAAAAACTTTATATATACAAGAGGGATTTTAGACTTTTATATCTTACGGGAGAAAATTATGAATGAAGAACAACTAAATGTAGTTTTAGGCACAATCTGTGAACCTGTAAAAAATGTGTATAAACTTACAGGAAGAAAACAAATTGAAGAAATACAAAGAATTACAAGAATTTTTCATATAAATGAAGAACAAAAAAATAAACATAAAATGTTATCAATAAAAAATCTTGCAACAATGAAAGTTGTATTTAGTAATAATTAATCAGTTAAAATGGGGTGATAAGCTTGCGGATAAGTATATTGTTCAGTAAATCCTATAGCTTTGTACATATTAACTGCCGATAAATTGTCAGAATCACAGCTGGCATTAATTTCTTTAAGAGTCCAACCATCATTGATTGCTGTAGATAAGAGATCATCGACAAGTTGTTTGAGTATGACTTTACCGAAACCAAGATTACGATGTTTTTGAATTATAGCTGCTATAGGAATATTAGCAATTTTTTCATTCGTAAGATTGGCAAAGTAAATACCTACAGGACGTCTTCTGTATATTAAAACTTTTGTAATGGAAGGAAGAAATTCTCCATAGATATTTTCTGTTATCTTTTCAACAATATCTTTACATCCTTGAATAGAATTAAATCTGTTATCAAATAAAGCATCATAAGAATTCTTAAATGCCTGAAAAATTATTTCAGCTGCGTCTTTTTGATATATTGATTTCCAATTTGTAATTGAATAGTCATCCGTAAGTTTTACTAATTGAGCAGACTGCGTTTTATTAATTGCCTGAGAGTCATTTAATTTGTATGCCATTACAGATGTATTAACACACTCAAAACCAAAATTTTTAATTTCTTCTGCAAACGAAATTTGTCTGCCTAACATAGGATAAGTTACAATTTTTTTGTGCATTAAACTTTTATTTATTTCAAGAAATTTGTTTAAAAGCATTTGTCTTTTTGCATTAATGTTTTCAGTTCCGATACAATGAATAATATTTAATTCAATTGATTCAGAAATTAATGTTGTATAAACTAAGAAACCGGTTGGAATTTCATCTTCAAGTAATATAATACAATGAATTAATCCTCTATCTATGCTTTTAATAAAAGAATCATAGTCTAAAGGGGTGAGTTCAAAATTATAATCAGCAGCGGCATTCTGTTTAAAATCGTTATAAATTCCGCTAAAAGTTCTGTAATATGATGAATTGTATGGTTCAACTTTAAATATAGTAATGTTTGTCATAGTTTATCTCTTTATAAATCAATTAAATGTTCCATTTTGTCAATTTTAGTATGAATATATTTTTCATTATATTTGTTTAAGGGTGTTTTTAATGATATTCTGTCTTCTATTTCCAGACCATAACCTTTTAAGGCAATAATTTTTGTAGGATTATTTGTAATGAGTTTAAATTTAGTATAACCTAAATCACGTAAAATTTGTGCACCAATACCATAATTTCTTAAATCGGGAAGAAAACCTAAAGAAATATTAGCTTGAACGGTATCTTGACCTTGTTCTTGAAGTGCATAAGCTTTAATTTTGTTAACTAAACCTATTCCTCTTCCTTCATGACCCCTCATATAAATAAGAGCCCCTTTTCCATAATTTTCAATAAGTTTTAAAGCTGATTCCAATTGATTTTGACAATCACATCTTTTTGAGTGAAAGACATCACCTGTTAAGCATTCAGAGTGGACTCTAACCACCGGAATTTTGTTTGAACCGTCATCTTTTACGATGGCGATTTGATCAATACCGCCGAGCTTATTTGTATAACCATATACTTTAAAATTACCGTAATCAGATGGTAAATCGGCTACGGCATCACGAATCATGAAAGTTTCTTTATTTAGTCTAAATTCAATTAATTGAGCGACGGTTATAAATTTGAGATTATGTTTTTTTGAAAATTCGACTAAATTGTCTCTGCGAGCCATTGTTCCGTCAGGATTAATTATTTCACAGATTACGGCAGCAGGAGTTAAACCTGCCAAACGTGTTAAATCTACTGATGCTTCAGTATGTCCAACTCTTTCCAAAACTCCTCCGTTTCTGGAAATAAGGGGGAATACATGCCCGGGACGTGACAGATCAGAAGGTAGTGAATCATTAGCTATAGCAACTTCTATAGTTTTTGCTCTATCGTATGCACTTACTCCGGTAGTAACACCATATTTTTTGACGGCGTCTACACTTTGTGTAAAAGCTGTTCCTTTGGGATCAGTATTATTTGTTACCATTTCTGATAAACCGAGTTTTTGGGCTTTTGCTCTTGTTAATGCAAGGCATAATATACCTTTACACTCTGAAATTAGGAAGTTTATGATATTAGGAGTGGCAAATTGAGCAGGAATTATTACATCGCCTTCATTTTCTCTATCTTCATCATCAGCTACAATAACCGGTTTTCCATTTTTAAAATCTTCAATAGCTTCTTCTATAGAATTAAATTTTATATCATTCATTTTACACGAATCCATTTTCTGCTAAAAAACTATAGCTTATATTACTTTTATTATCTTTTGAATTTAAAAATTTTTCAATATATTTTGCTAATATATCTATTTCAATATTTACAAAATCCCCTTTTGTGAGATGAGAAATATTGACTTCTTTTATTGTTAAGGGGATTAATTCTACTGAAAAAATATTATTTTTAATACTTGCAACTGTAAGACTGACACCATTAACGGCTATAGATCCTTTGTAAATAACATATTTTGAAAATTCATCAGGTAACTGAAAAAAGAATTTTTTTGAAAAACCGTCATCTTTAGTGTCTAATAATTGAGCGATGCAGTCAACATGCCCTGAAACTATATGACCGTCTATTCTTTTATTTAGAGTTAGAGCCCTTTCAAGGTTTAGGGAAACTCCTTCTTTTAAATATTTAAAATTTGTAACATTAACAGTTTCATTTGACGCTTGTACTGTAATTGAATTGTTATCATATTTAATTACAGTTTGACAAGCACCATTGACACAAATGCTGGAACCTTTTTCAGTACCTTGTAATATTTTACTGCAAGAAATAGTTAATTCCATTCCTTTAGGAGTTTTTGAGATATGTTTTAATGTGCCTTGTTCTTCAATTAATCCCGTAAACATAAAAAGATTGTACCACAATACATTTATTTTATTATTTTAATTTGTATTTTTATTACAAATATTAAATAAATTTATAATCGGGTTGTAATTTTATAAAAATAATAATAAAATGTTATAAAGGAGTTTTAATGGCTGTAGCATATTTGTGTTTAGGTTCAAATATAGGTGATAAGGTAAGTTATCTTCAACAGGCAGTAAAAAGACTTACTGATTCCGGAATGGTAACAATAGTAAGATCTTCTGCATTATACGAAACTGAACCTTGGGGAAATAAAAATCTTGATTGGTTTGTAAATAGCGTAATAGAAGTGAAAACAAAATTGTCGCCCCGAGATCTGTTGGATTTATGTAAAAATGTTGAAATTAAAATGGGAAGAGAAAAAACATCTTCAAATGTTTATCAAAACCGAATAATAGATATAGATATTCTATTTTATGGAGATTTGATAGTTGATGAACCGGATTTAAAAATTCCTCATCCTCATTTACATGAAAGGGCATTTGCAATTGTACCGCTATTGGAATTAATTCCTGATTATGAACATCCGAAATATAAAAAATCATTATTACAATTGCATGAAGATTTAGAAACATTAGACGACGTATTTTTATATGGAACAAGGGTCGATATATAGTATTGCAGTAATTGGATTGGGTGCTTCAGGCGGATTCGTAAGTATTTTATTGTCAAAAAATCCTTATATGAAAGTAGTAGGATTCGATATACAGCCTCCTTTTTCTACATTGCTTCCTACAGGCGGCGGCAGGTGTAATATCTCATATGATGAAAATGATTTGAGAGAGTTCGTTAAAAATTATCCTCGGGGTGAAAAGTTCTTATTATCCGTTTTTTCTATTGCAGGAAAAACAAAAATAATTGAATTATTTAATGATTTGGGAATTAAAACTTATGTTCAGTCCGATAAAAGAATATTTCCAAAAACTAACAGTTCAAAAATGACCGTTGAAAAACTTTCTTCACATTTGAAAAGTGATAATTTTATATTTAAACGGGAAAAAGTAATTAAAATATCTAAAGATGATGGTAAGTATGTTTTAAAAACAGATAAACAAATATATAAATTTGATGTAGTAATAGTTGCAACAGGCGGACATTCTAATGGCTATGAACTTGCAAAACAAATGGGACATAAAATTATTCCGTTAAAACCATCTTTGTGTGCGTTAGATATAAAAGAAAAAAATTTTTATAAACTGTCGGGTTTGACATTTAATAATGTTGAAATTACAACAAAATTACAAAGAAAAAATATAAAATTAACAGGTGATATACTTTTTGCACATAAATTTATTACCGGACCTTGTATCTTTAAATTGTCCTCAGTAACTGCATATGAAGAAATAACAAATGAAAATCCCCTTAAATTTAATTTGAAATTGATAAATCTTTCAAAAGAAGAAATTGAAGCAGATATAAAAAATAATTCCAAAAAGTCTATCAAGAAATTTTTTTCTAAATATGTGCCTGAATCATATATAACAGAAATTTTACATTTGTATAAAACAGAAGGAACTAAACAAATAGCCCAAATGACAAAAAATGAAAAAGAATTATTAATAAATTCTTTGATATCATTAAATTTAAATGCAACGGGGAGAATAAAAAATTCTGAAATTGTTACAGCAGGAGGCGTTGATTTGGATGAGATTAATTCAAAAACAATGGAATCAAAACTGCATAAAGGATTATATTTTATAGGTGAGGTTCTTAATATTGACGGATATACGGGAGGATTTAACCTGCAAAATTGTTGGTCAGGAGCTTTTGTCTGCTCAAAACATTTGTTTAATTAACATTGTGTCAACATAACTAAAATTCTTTTTTTTTAACTGACTTATTTTACCTGTTATTCCGTTTTAATCTTAGAAATTTGTCCTATATATACCGGAATAAATATGTTTATTAACATACAATATAATGCCAACCAGGTATTAGTCATATATTCTTTTACTGTATAAGTTTTTGTCGGAAGTGAATAAATTTGTTCTCTAAAAAGAATAAAAAATATTATGGTTATAATGTAGGCAGCAATAACTAATAGAAATAAAACAAAAGCTGATTTACAAAAAAATGACCAATAAAAAACTTTTCTTTCTTGTCTGAATTTTACCGCTTCTTTTAGGTTGAAAAAATCTTTAAACTTCAGCGTGTTTGCATATAGAATTAAAATGGGATAAACATAAAAATAAGAAATTATAAAGCAAAGTAATATTGCAAACAGAATTAAAAATAAAGATAAAATGAATAATCCGTTGGAAAAATTAGAGTTGAAAATTGAATATGAGTTGTGAAAATTAGGGTTGAAAATGGAAAATATTATAATCAAATAAGATGCTATGAAGATACAGGCAGGAATAAAATATGCGATTATTAAGACAATGTAAGCACCAATCGAGTATATTAGACCTTGTTTTATTATTGCAAATAAATCTTTTATATGAGGAAATATATCTTGTTTATTATTTGTTTCATTATTTGCGGTTATTATAAAATATCCTGAAGAAATAAATTGCTGTAAGAAACAAATTATAATAGAAACAAAGGCAAATATATTTTTATTAGTATACATACAAACAAAATGTAAGAGAGTCATTAAAATTAAGAAATAAGCGATATTGGCTTTATTGTATTTATCTGATAATACTTGTTGAAAACCATTATCAATAGAAATTGACATAGAATCTCCTTTTAATTATTATTTATAATTCCGTGCGGAAATCCGAGCCGGGTAGCAAAATTTTCTCGAATAATTTAATCTAGTGTCGCAACATTACGCTTGCTCCTCGCAACCGTAAAGTTGCTCACCTTTTCAATACGCCACTCGCAAATTTTTACTCACACCTTCGGCTTATCGTAAAAATTTACTCGGACAAAATAATTATAACTAAATTACAACGATCGAGATAGTCTATAAAACATAAATTTTGCGATTTGTAAATTTGTGTTTGAAAAAAAATATGTTTAATATAATATATATAGAGTGATTTAACATAAAATAAACAGAATATAAAAATTAATAAGTAAAGATAAAAATAAATAAAAAGCGAAAACAGTTGCAGAACAAGAAAAAAGCAAATATTGTATACTTAATTAAAAATAATATATTCTATAGTTTTTTGTATTAATTAAATTAAAAATAAATATATAAGGAAAGTAGCACAATGGGAATTAAAGGAAAAAATGACAGAATGGTAGTTCTTGCTTGTGAAGAATGTAAAAGAAGAAACTACACAACAGTAAAGAACAAAAAGAATTCAAAAGAAAGAATGGAATTAAATAAATATTGTCCATTCTGCCAAAAACACGTATTACATAAAGAAACAAAATAGTTTTATGATAAGCGTCCTTAGTTCAGTTGGTAGAACGTCGGTCTCCAAAACCGGATGTCGAGGGTTCGAGTCCTTCAGGGCGCGAATTATAAATAAGGGAAATAAATGGAAAAATTCGTAACATACTTTAAAGGCGTAAAGTCAGAATGGGGAAAGATAAGCTGGCCCGAAAAGAAACAAGTGGTAACTCAAACAATAATAGTTCTTGTAATTGTTAGTGCATTCACTATATATACGTTTGTGCTGGATATACTATTTAGAGATGCTTTAATACCCGGAATAATAAAACTGATTAATGTTATAAAAGGGGTTTAAAAGTAATAATACGAGTAAAAAAAGATAGGAATTTGTAAATATATGACAAAAGAAAATAACGAAATAGTTGAACATCTTGCAGATATGGAACTCGGGCAAGAAGGTGTAGTTTCTGAAAAAAAAGAAGAAATACTCGAAGAAAAAGAAACAGAATTTAAAGAAACTATAAAAGAAGCAAAAGCTCCTCAAAAAAGATGGTATATTGTTCATACCTATTCCGGTCACGAAAATAAAGTAAAAGTTAACTTAGAAAAACGTATAGAACACATGAATATGGGAGATAAAATCTTTAGAATAGAAGTTCCTCAAAAAACAGTTACCAAAATGAAAGATGGTAAAAAAACAGATAGAGAAGAAAAGATTTTCCCCGGCTATGTACTCGTAGAAATGATAATGGATGATGATTCCTGGTATGTAGTAAGAAATACAGCAGGTGTTACAAAATTTGTAGGATCAGCAAAAAAACCAATACCTGCAAAAGATAGCGAAATAAAGAAAATAATTCATAAAACCCAAAATCAAGTAGCAAAAGTCGAACTTGATGTTAAAGCAGGTGATAAAGTCAGAATTATCTCAGGGCCGTTCTCAGAATTTATCGGCGATATTACAGAAGTATATCCGGATAAGTCAAAATTAAGAGCAATGGTATCTATATTTGGTCGTGAAACACCTGTAGAACTCGAATATAAACAAATACAAAAAATATAATAAAAATAAGTGGAAGGAACTAATGTTCCGCCATTACCACGAAAGGAGAAAACAAAATGGCAAAGAAAGTTGTAGGAAAAATAAAACTACAAATTCAAGCAGGAAAAGCAAATCCGTCACCTCCGGT
>CANPZN010000033.1 GCA_947588785.1 Candidatus Gastranaerophilales bacterium | reverse complement strand
AATTTCGCTCTCTTAAAATTTGCTCTCTTGGGGCTTGTCATTCGCTCGCTACCGCTCTAGCTCATTTCAGCCCCTTTTCTACTCGGGTTCGGTGCAGCGGCACCTTTAAAAGTTTGATTTATCTTATTTATATTTGTTTCTAAACTCCTTTCGTGCAAGTGTCCACCTTTGGCTATACGAAATTCCGTTAATCCAACTTTAAACCGGCTATGCCGGCACCCTACGGAAAATTCGCCACGTTCCGAACCAACAAAATTTTCTCGGAGATTTTAAAACAATGCAATTTAAATTCCTAAATTCATTTTAAAAGTTTATTTTAACATATTAAAAATTTGCTATAATGAATGTTATATGGAAAATAAAAAACTTAATAAACAGTTAAATAATAATGTTAAAAAAAATCATAGAAGGAAAAAAATTAAACGTGTTCAAAAGCAAGGTTCTTTTTTGATTAAATTTCTTGCTCTTATGCTGTTTTTAATGTTATGTTTTACTTGTTATATGCTATATCAAAAGTATGGAAATAATATTCCTTTTCTTTCTCAATTTTTAAAAGAACAAAAAGCTGCGAATCAAAATGAAAATCAAAATGAATTACCCAAACCAGAAGAGAATGAGCCAAAACCCGAAATAAAAAATCTTCCTCCCGTTCAAGAACACAAGTTTAGATATACATATATTCTTAAACCTCAACCAAAAGTAACTGAAATTAATTTTAAAATGCTTATACCTCAGACAGAGAAAACAAATCAGATGATAAAAATAACATCTGTTTCATCGAAACCTAATAATTTCAAAAAAACAAAAGAAGCTGCCATAGCAGAATACTCATTAAAAAATGATGGAGGAAAACCAATTGTTATAACATTTGAAGGAATTATTAAGAATAGAACTTATAACATAAAAACGGCTCGTATAATAGATAAAAATATTGAACCGGAAGAAGATCTAAGCAGATATTTAAAGCCTGAAAAATTTATCGAATCTGATGATCCTATGATAGTTAATATAGCCAACGGTATAACAGGTAACTCACAAGAAGAAATAATTCAAAAAATTTATGAATATGGTCAAAATACAATAACATATACAATTACGCCGACAGTTGGGGCAAAACAAGCAATATTAAATAAAAGAGGTAAATGCAGTGAATATGCAGCTATTATGACAGCACTTTGCCGTGCAAAAAATATTCCTGCAAGAATTGTAGCCGGAGATTTTCTGCGTAATTACGATACTCCCCATAACTGGGTAGAAATATATTTTGATAAATACGGATGGGTGGCATATGATCCTACTCATATGGGAACAAAAGAGTATATAGAAAAAGACGGAAAACAAACAGAAGGAAAAAGGATACTTGATGCTGAAAATTCAACTTCTGATTATATAGCTCTGGGACGAAATATTTTAATATTTTATCCGTTAGAATATTCTTGCCGTTCACGGAAGAATTGTTCCGTAGCATTAACCAGAAGATTTGAAATATTTTAAAGTTATTTATGGTAAAATTGCCATGTTATATTTATTACAAAAGAATGGAGATAGTATATGAAAGAACTTTCATCACTTCAAACGGAAAGATTAAAATACCGCCCCAAATTACCTTCATCATTAGCAGGCGGAATTAATAATCTAACAATGACAGAAGGGAAAAAAACGGAATCCGTAAAAGATCAGGAACAAATTAAAGAATTATTTAAAAATACATACGGAAAACCTGTTGTAACCTTTAATACTTCAGACAATAAAGAAGTTAGTGAAAAAAGACATATTGGAGTAATCTTATCAGGCGGACAAGCTCCTGGCGGACATAATGTAATAGCAGGTTTATACGATGCATTAAAACAATCAAATAAAGAAAATAAATTGTATGGTTTCTTAGGTGGCCCTTCTGGTATTATTGACGGAAAATATATTGAATTTACCGATGAAAAAATTAATGCATACCGTAATACCGGAGGCTTTGATATTATAGGTTCCGGAAGAACAAAATTAGAAACTGAAGAACAATTTCAAAAAGCACTTCAAGTTTGTAAAAATTTAAATATTACGGGTGTTGTAATAATTGGAGGAGATGACTCTAATACAAATGCTGCAATGCTTGCTGAATGGTTTGTAAAACATAATGCAGGTATACAGGTTATCGGTTGTCCAAAAACAATAGATGGTGATCTTAAAAATGATCAAATCGAAATTTCATTTGGATTTGATACAGCAACAAAAACATATGCGGAACTTGTCGGTAATATTTTAAGAGATGCAAACAGTGCAAAAAAATATTGGCATTTTATTAAATTAATGGGTAGAAGTGCTACTCACGTCGGACTTGAAGTAGCTCTTCAAACACAGCCTAATATTACTTTAATTTCAGAAGAAGTTGAACAAAAGAAAATGTCATTAAAACAAATCGTCGATAATATGACTGAAATTGTTGCAAAAAGATCTGAAATGGGTAAAAACTTTGGTATTGCTTTAATACCTGAAGGTTTAATTGAATTCATACCTGAAATAAAATCAATGATTGCTAACTTAAATGATACTTTAGCTGCTCTTGAAAATGATTCAACATACAAAAATGCAGAAGAAAATACTAAATTTGAAATTATTAAAAGTAAATTAAATTCAGAAGATTCTGCCGTATTTTCTTCACTCCCGGTAATGATAAAACAACAATTGTTAATGGATAGAGATCCTCATGGTAATGTACAAGTTTCAAAAATTGAAACAGAAAAACTCTTAATTGAAATGGTAAATGCAAGATTAGCAGAAATGAAAAAACAAGGTACATATAATGGTAAATTCTCTGCTCAATGCCATTTCTTCGGCTATGAAGGAAGATGTGCATTCCCATCTAATTTCGATGCTGATTATTGTTATTCATTAGGATATAATGCATTTGCATTATTAAAATTCGGATTAACAGGGTATTTATCATCTGTTAAAAATCTTTCGGCAAGTGCAAGTGAATGGGTAGCAGGCGGTGTTCCTTTAACAATGATGATGAATATGGAAAAAAGACACGGAGAATTTAAGCCTGTTATTAAAAAAGCACTGGTAGAATTGAATGGGCCGGTATTTAAAGAACTTGAAAAAAATAGAACTACTTGGGCATATGAAGATAAATATATTTTCCCTGGTTCTATACAATATTTTGGGCCATCAAATGTATGTGACATAACAACAGAAACATTAAAACTTGAAAGTTCAGCAAAACTAACTGCCGTTTAAGAAAAAATATCCGAGAAATTTTTACGCTTTCGTCGAAAGTTTAAAAATTTACGGCAGAAAATTAAATAAAACACCTCATAAATTTATGAGGTGTTTTATTATTTATAATATGATTTAATAATTTCGTAATAAGCAATAAAAAATTTGCGTAAAAATATTTACTCATTTTAAATTTGAGAACAAATTATTCATCAATAGTAAAAACTTGTTGTCCTTGTTCTTCTTTCATTGCTGTTTCTAAAAGAATGTATGTCATATAAGCACCAAGTGCAACTGCTTTAGGATCTAAATTTGTATTTTGTGCCGCTTCAATAATGGCTGAATTAATTTCAGGATTTTCATCTTTTATATAATGAATCATCTTTTTTCGCCAAGAATGAACATCTTGAAAAATTTCCGCAAAACATAAGGTTGATTGTTCTTGAGTAACTATAGGTAGCATTATTTGCCTTTTTTCTTCTAAACATTGCAATTATATACAAAAATTCAATACCTTTCATCATATATTAAGTGTACTTACATTAACAAAAATCCGAGAAAATTTTGCCGTTTTTCATCGTGTGCAAAAATTTAGAGCGGCGATTTTAAAAGATTGCTACACTAAAATAAATACAAAAAGTAAATAAAAGGATTAAAATCCATAGCAGAGTATAGTAAAACTTCTTAATGAAGGAATAGAAAAAGCCCCGTTTGTCTGAAGGCGTAAGCCTGAGTTACGGGGCTTAAACTGAGCTTAGAAGTAATCTATACGAAGCTGAAGAACGTAATTTTTTATTATTTATTAAAATGGTAGACTAAAGTCTACCCTACTGCTACCCTACTGCCTAAATTTTAAAGGTGCCGCTGCACCGATAAAATTTTCAGCACTGAATAAATTTGTCCGAGTAAATTTTTACGATAAGCCGAAGGTGTGAGTAAAAATTTGCGAGTGGCGTATTGAAAAGGTGAGCAACTTTACGGTTGCGAGGAGCAAGCGTAATGTTGCGACACTGGATTAAATTATAGTATAATACATACAAGAGGAAATTATGCCGCATTTTTTAATAAAATCAACTGATGTTTTTGAAAATAAAATTGAAATAAAAGACAAAGATATGTATAAACATATAATACGTGTTATGAGAATGAAGCAAAATGAAGAAATACTTTTTCTTGATGAAAATGAAATCCGATATGAAGCAGAAATCAACGAAATTAATCATGATTCTTTTTCGTGCATAATAAAAAAACAGTATAAATCAGAGCGAAAATTAAATCTTAATATTTATCTGGCACAAAGCGTATTAAACTCTGATGCCCAAGTAAGCATTATCCAAAAAGCAACAGAATTGGGAGTTAAAGGTATAATACCATTATATAGCGAGAATTGCAGCGTGAAAGAATCAACAATTAAATTGAAAATAGAAAAATGGCAAAAGATTGCAGTTGAATCTGTTAAACAATGCGAAAGAGCAGATATACCCAAAGTATATGAGGAAGTAAAATTAGAAGATTTTATTGAAAATAATACAACAGGGAAAAAACAAATAATTGTATTTGCGGAACGAAATACAACAAAGAATTTTTTTCAATTTATACGAGAGAAAAAAATTGACCGAAATGAGAAAATACTTATAGTAATAGGGCCGGAAGGCGGATTTTCCGACAGAGAATTTGAATTATTTAAAAGGAATAACCTGCCATTAATAACCCTTGGGAATTTAATATATAGAGCAGATACGGCAGCAGTAGCTGCTCTTACAACCGTAATTAACGGAGTAAATTATGGACAAATATATTGAAAAAATTAAAAATGATCTGGTTATTCAACAAATAAAGCCATATACAAAGGATGTAGAGGCATTAATAGTAGGCGGATTTATTCGGGATGTACTATTGGATCAGCAGTCAACCGACAGAGATTTATTAATTTGTGATAATGATGTTGAAATGTTTGCTAAAAATTTAGCAGAAAATTTAAATGCTTATTTTGTAGAACTGGATCCTATAAATAAAATATATAGAATAGTATTAGAAGATAAAATAAATTATATAGATATAACCTGCCCGATTGAAAATAATTTAGCAATGGATTTAAAAAGGCGTGATTTAACAATAAATGCAATAGCATTTGATATAAATACAAATAAATTTATAGATATATCAAACGGAATAAATGATATAAAGAACCGTAAAATAAGAGGAATAAACGATAAAAATTTTGAAGAAGATCCACTAAGATTATTAAGAATTTTTAGATTTTATGCCAAAACAGGATTTGAAATAGATGAAAGATTAATTAAACTGGTAAAAAGACTTTCATATAAAATAACAGAACCGGCAAAAGAAAGAATTAATACGGAATTATTGAAATTATTTGAAGGCAAGTATGCATCTGAAGCAATAATAAAAGCTGATAATTGTGCTATTATAGATGAAATATTTCCAATATTTAAAGAAGTAAAAAAAATACCGCAGAATACACATCACCACCTTGATTTATTTCATCATAGCGTAGAAACAGTAAATCAAATTGAAAAAATATATGAAAATGCACAAGATGAAATAAAACATTATTTAAATACAGAGAAATTTGGTTCAGTAAAGAGGATAGCATTTTTAAAGCTGGCAGGTTTTCTCCACGATATAGGAAAACCTTCTTGCTGGACAATAGAAACAGAAACCGGAAGACACAGATTTATAAAACATGATGAAATAGGAGCTGAACTTGCCGTTCCTATATTGAAAGAATTAAAATTTTCAAATAAGCAAATAGACTATATAAAACAATTGATCAAATATCATATATATCCGTCAGGATTAGTATCATCGCAGGATGTTACAGACAGGGCTTATATGAAATTTTACAGAAAAATGGAAGATTACACTATAGATGTAATTATTTTGGCAATGGCTGACAGATTATCAGCCAGAGGTGAAGCTGTTACAGAAGAAATGATAAATGAAAATATAAAGAAGCTAACAGAATTATTAAACGGATATTTAACAAAACGTTCAGAAATAAAACCTCCGGAAAGATTTTTAGATGGTACAGATATAATGGAACTATTAAATCTTCCTCCGGGGCCACATATAGGAAAAATGTTAGAACAATTAAAAGAAGCACAGTTAAATGGTTTTATAAGAAGGAAAGAAGAAGCCATTATATTTGTAAAACTTTTACAAGTGCCGTTAAAATAACTGGATTTAGCAATATAATCCGATATCGAAGCCGTAAAGTTGTTGACACCGCTTCCTTTTGATACAGGCATACTCGCATCAGTTCAGCTGTTCGCCTTGTAATATTAAGTTAGTTTAATATTGTAAAAATATTTAATTTACAAAAATTGCTAATAAAATAATTTTTTCATATAATCATAATATTAAAAAAGGAAAATATATGAATTCAGTAGTTATTGTTGGAAGAGCAGGACAAGATCCTGAAGTTAAATATTTTGAATCAGGTAAAGTAAAAACAACATTTTCTTTAGCCGTTTCAAGATGGGATTATAAAAGTAAAGCAGAAACTACAGACTGGTTTAATATCGAGTTATGGGATAAATCAGCTGAAATTGCAGGTGAATATGTAAAAAAAGGCCGCCAAGTTTGTATAGATGGCAGATTAGTTTCTAATAAATGGACAGGTGCTGACGGAGTTCAAAAAGAAAGATTCGTTATTAGAGCCAATTCTATGCGATTATTGGGAAGTAAAAATGAGAATTAAATAAGGAAATATGAATACATCGAATTATATAGGAATTATAGCTGATGATTTAACTGGAGCAAATGATACTTCTTTACAGTTTTTTTTAAGCGGATGTAAAACGCAGGTTGCTTTTGGATCCGATTTATCAATAGATGAAAATTTAAATACGGAAGTATATGCAATATCCACAGAAACAAGAAATACTACGCCCGAAACAGCACAAGAAAAACTCTTATTTGTAGCCGAAAACATCTTTAAAAAAAATCATTTTGAGTATATTTATAAAAAAATTGACTCCGTATTAAGAGGCAATATTGTAATAGAATTATATACACTGATTAATGCATTAGAATTTGATGCTGCTGTTATATTCCCGGCATTTCCCAGTGAAGGAAGAACAACAATAGGCGGATATCAACTGTTAAAAGGAATACCATTACAAAGAACCGAGTTTTCAAGAGATCCTATTAACCCTGTTTTTGAATCAAATATTATAAATCTGATACGAAGTCAAATACCGGATAGTTATTCTCCCGATCAGGTAGATTTAATAAGCCTTGATATCGTTATGAAAGGAGCAGGCCCGATCCTATCTAAGTTAAATGAATTAATATCAAAAGGGAAAAAACTTATAGTAGCTGATGCCGTATCAACAACGGATTTGGAACAAATAGCACTTGCTGTTTCAAAAAGTAACTATAAAATTTTACCGACAGGTTCTGCAGGTGCAGCTCAAGCATTAAGTAATATATGGCATCCAAGTTCTAATAAAGAAAATGATCAGCTTGATGGATTCCAAGTTCCGATTTTACCGAAACTAGTTGTTTCAGGAAGTGCAACAGAACTTACAGCCTCTCAAATAAAACGACTTCATGAATACGATAATATTGAAAATACTTATTTCATAGATATAAAACCTGAGAATATTTTTTCTTATGATTATGAAGATAATGCTTTAAGAATTTTAAATAATTTAAAAAAAGATAATACAGTAATAATACATTCATCTCAATTGATAGAAGATTCTGATGAGTTAAATGCATTACTTTTAGAACATGAAATAACAAAAGAAATGTTCTTAACAAAAATATGCGACTATTTAGCTGCCGTTACAAAATATGTTATGGAAAAAACTCAAGCTATTCTTATAACAGTTGGAGGTGAAACTTCTTATAAATGTTTAAGAGCTATTGATTGTAAAAATTTAAGATTGATAGATACTGTAGCTCCTGCAATTCCTTTAGGAATAGATAATAAAGGCAGATTAATCGTTACTAAATCAGGTAATCTCGGAACACAAAATACAATTATTGAAATTATTAAATATTTTGAGCAGGACAAACAATGAAAAAAATAGCAATAACGTTTGGTGATCCGAATGGAATTTCTCCTGAAATTATAATAAAAGCTCTAAATATTTTAAATATACCGCCACAATATATTACTTTAATTACAAGCAAAAATATACTTTCTTTTTACAAGGAAAATTATAATTTATATTGTGAACAAAATTATCCTATAGTGGAAATTCCATTTCTAAAAGAAAATTTATTGCCCGGAAAAGAGACAAAAGAATCAGGTGATTTTGCATTTAAATCTTTAAAAAGAGCTATAGATCTCGCTAAAAATAAAGAAATTCAAGCAATTGTAACAGCACCTTTATCTAAAAATGCAATAAAATTGGCAGGATATAATTATTCCGGACAAACAGAAATTTTAGAACATTATTTATCATCTGACGAGTCAACAAAAGCAGAAATGTTATTTGTATGCGATAATTTTTTTGTTTTTCTGTTAACAAGACATATTGCATTAAAAGAAGTCAGCAAACAAATAACAAAAGATAATATTATAGAGAAAGTTAAAAGACTTGATTATTCTTTGAAAAATCAAATAGGAATAAAAAATCCTAAAATGGCAATTTGTGCATTAAATCCTCATGCCGGAGAAAACGGATTATTTGGTGAAGAAGAGAAAAAAGAAATAATTCCCGCAATTAAACAGTTACAAAATGAGAAAATTAATATAGAAGGGCCGTTTCCGTCAGACACTTTATTTATTGAATGTTTGAACAAAACAAATAAATATAATTGTTATATTGCAATGTATCATGATCAGGGATTAATTCCAATAAAACTTTTAAACCGTGATAATTGTGTAAATACGACAATAGGATTGGGAATAATAAGAACATCGCCTGCTCATGGGACAGCATTTGATATTGCAGGAAAAATAATTGCGAACCCGCAAAGTATGGTCAAAGCAATTGAGATTGCATTAAATCATTAGAAAACAGATTCCGGAAATTATGACAATTTTTATTGATTATAAAGTAAATAACGGAAAATATAATATGCAATTAGATGCACAACTTCTTGATAAATCAATAAAAACGAAACAGAATGAAACAATATTACGCTTTTACGGCTGGAGTCCATCTTGTGTATCAATCGGCAGAAATCAAAATCCTGATGACATTAATACAGATTATTGTAAAGAAAATAAAATTGATATAGTAAGAAGGATAACAGGCGGAAGAGCATTATATCACAGTGATGAAGTAACATATTCTTTTATATGTCCAATGTCTAAATTAAAGAATGGAGAAAGTGTAATTAATTCATATAAAGAAATATCTGAAGCAATTATTGAAGGATTTAAACTATTGGGAATTGAATTAAATATAGGTAATAAAAAGCAAAATTCTTTAAATAACAAATATTGTATGCTTTTATCAACAGGAGCTGATTTATGCTGGCGAAACAAAAAATTAATAGGTTCAGCTCAATACAGACAAAAAGATTACATACTTCAACACGGTTCAATATTATTTAGTTATGATAAAGAAAAATTAAAAAATATTTTTAAAGAAGATGTTTTTTCGACCGATTTAATTACAAGCATAAAAGATATTAACAGTGAAATTACATATAATGATGTAATAGAATCAATGAAAAAAGGGTTTAAAATTATCTTTTAAATTTCGCACAATAGAATAGGGAACTGCTGCTTAAAGAATCATGGATTTTATATTCTTCATTTGACGGAGCAGTTAAGAAATATCTTTTTTGTGTATCAGTCGGATTAACATAAAAATCGACTTCCGTAAGAATTACTTTTTTAGAACCTTTAGGTAATTCTTTTTCATATTTTTTGTCCAGTAATTCTGCAAAATTTTTTGCTGCATTATGAACAGTACCATCTATTTTTTCAGGATAATAAACAGGGCCTTCTAACTGATATTTTTTTAATTGTTTATTATTATTAAAAGAAACACGCATTAAAGGCGAAAGGGTATGTTTTTGTACTTTATCATTTAAAGAAAAAACCATTAGTGAACCAAATGATACAGGTGACAATCTCATTGAAAATTCCTTTTTATTAATAGTTAGTGACATACTCTATAAAATTTTGTAGAGTTTATATACAAACCGGCAAGATCATTAATTATTTGCAGTAATGTATAATAGATAATGGTGCAGCACTTTACTGTTTTTTTGTGATGGTGGTGCTGGGGAGGGGGGAGGGGAAAAAACTCGGCTCCACCCTACTGAAAATTTTTCCATCATCGCATTGAAAGTGCTTACCTTTTAAATTTGTCACTCCAAAATTTCGTTAGGACTTCACTTTGCTTGCATTCAGGCTTATTAATTTTGCCGATCTGCACAATAATTCGCTTTGTAACGTTCCTTTGTACGAAATTTTTTCGGACAAGTTCTCTGAAATTTGACCATGATTTTTCATGACTATTTTCAAAGATTTGTTCATGTTAAACCCCCGGAAAAAAAAATTTGCTATTTTTTGTTAAATTAATCAAAATTCTGGTAAAATATAAAGAAGAATTGTCAGAAACAAAAAATTAAACAGATACAATAATGTCCGAAAAATTTCGTGATTTCTGAGCGTAAAAAAGGAATATCAACTATAAGCAGCAATAAAGACGATCAGAGACGAAATGTGACACCAGATAAAATTTAAATTACATGACTTGAGGTAGTATATGAAAAATATAAAAAGAATCCAGATTGATTATCCATATTTAGAAAAACCTGTAGTTATATATGAAAGAGAATGCGGACACAAAATTGTATATGCATATAAAGCAGGTGCTTTAATAAATATAAGCAGTTGGGTTAAAACAGGTTCAATAAATGAAAATGATGAAAATAACGGTATATCTCATTTTTTGGAACATTTAATGTTTAAAGGAACAAATAAACATAAAGCCGGAGAATTTGACAGAATATTAGAGTCCAAAGGTGCAATTGTTAATGCTGCAACTTGGAAAGATTATACTTTTTATTATGTTACCCTGCCCAAAGGAAGTGATGAAAGAAATTTTAATGATACCCTTAATTTACATGCCGACATGATGTTAAATCCAATTATACCTAAAGAAGAAATCGGAGAACCATTTGATTTAAATAATACAAAAATAAAAGTCAAGCGAGAAAGACATGTCGTAATTGAAGAAATAAGAATGCGAAAAGATCAACCCTGGACAATGGTATATAATGACGTTAACAAAAATATGTATAAAAATCATCCATATAAAAGAGATGTAATAGGTAATGAACAAATAATATCAACAATAGAGAGAGAAACAATACTTGATTATTATAAAAAATTTTATACTCCGAACAATATAGCAACAATAATAGTAGGTGATTTAGATGAACAGGAAGTTATAAAAAAAGTTGCAAATGCTTTTGATTTCAAGGGCAGAACAAATACGGAGCAAATACAATATCCGTTAGATACACAATCAGAGCAAGAAATTTATTCCGAAATACATTCAAAAATTAATACCGGATTTTTAATGTTTGGTTATATAGGCTCGAGAGCAAATGATATAAAAACTTCCACGATTTTAGAAATGATATGCCTGTTATTGGGTCAGGGACAAAGTTCAAGATTAAATCAAAATTTAATAGAAAAAGTTACAAATCCAATCTTTAACATAATATCATCAGATTTTTATCATTTCAGAGATGGTGGAAATTTCTTTATACAAGCAAATTTTAAACCGGAAGCAAAAAAAGAAGCCATAAGGCTTATAAAATCTGAACTGGAAAAATTTTATAATGAAGGAATAAGTGATAGTGAATTAAATAAAGCAAAAAAAAGATTAAAAGCAGATTTTGCCGAAAGATCGGAAACAGTTTCAGATATTGCAGAAAATATAGGTGTTTACATGACAATATGTAATAATCTGGAATCAGTAAAAGAGTATGCACAAGTAATAGATAAAATAACAAAAGAAGATATTCAAAATACGGCGAAAAAATATATAAATGCAAATAATGCAGTTATTTCAGTATTACTGCCTGAAGCATAATATAAAAAAGGATTGAAAATGAATAAATATAGATTAAATAACGGAATAGAAACAATAATAAAAATAAATAAGAATACCCCGAGAACAGCAATAGTAATGTTTTCACAATTAAATAAAGATGAAGAAAAAGCCGGATTATATGTACTATTAACCCGATTATTACTGCAGGGTACAAAAAATAAAACAGCAGAAGAACTCGCAAATGAATTGGATGAAAACGCAATAGAAATATCTTTTGAAAAGAAAGCAGATTATTTAAGATTTAAAATATTATGCTTAAATGAAGATATTAATCACGCACTTGAGATATTTGAAGACATAATTGAAAATACAACATTTGCTGATTATCAAAAAGAAATACTAAAAATCAAAGGAGAAATTGAATCAGATTTAGACTCTGCAAAAAACCAAGCACAAGATAATTTTTATCGAACAATATTTAAAAATCATCCGTACGGAATAGGCAGAAAGGAAATTCTGGAACAGATAGACACTATAACAAAAGAAGATATAATCAACGCTTATAATGAAATAAAATATAATACCGTAAAAAATATAGCAGTAATTGGAGATATAAATGAAGTAGAATTAATAGAAATGTTAAATAAACATTTAAAGAATATAAAAGTGAACGAATCACTTGATTTAAGAGTAGAAGTATCTCCATTAAAAGAAAAAGCAATAGCAATAATAGAAAAAGAAGATGCGAACCAGGCACAAATATTTCAAGGTTGGATATTCCCGACAATATTTTCAAAAGAATACCCGATAATTATGCTAATGAATACAATACTAGGCTCATCAGGACTTTCTTCAAGATTATTTTTGGAATTAAGAGAGAAACAAGGCTTATGCTATAATGTACGCAGTGTATATGAACCATATACACTCGGCGGTAATTTTTATGTATATATAGGAACAGAACCAAAAAATATAAAGACATCCATAGAAGGATTTGAAAAAGAAATAAATAAAATAATGAAAGAAGTAATATCTGATGAAGAATTAGAAAATGCAAAAAATAATACAATAGGGAGAAGACAATTTTATCAGGAAACAAATCTGCTAGAAGCTATTTTAAAAGGATATTATGAAAGTATAGGACTTGGATTCGATTATGAAGACAAACTAATAGAAGCAATAAAAAATACAACAAAAGAAGAAATAATAGAAACAGCTTCTCAATATTTTTCAACTCCAAGTGCTATAAGTATATTAGCTCCAAAAAAATATCTTGAAGAATTCAAATTGATTTAATACTATAAAAACAAAAGATATTATGATAAAATCAGTAAATAAAATATGAGTGAAGTAAATTTAAAAAATAAAAATATAGAAAAAGAAATTGATAAGTTCTATAAAGCCGGAAATATAAAAAAGGCAATAGAGACCTGTCAAGGAGCATTATCTGAAGATGAAAATAATGCAAGGCTACATATTAAATTAGGCGATTTATATATGGAATGGCATCTTGATATACATCAGATAAGACAGTATGCCGATGAAGCAATAACGGAATATCAAAGAGCATTGGAATCCTGTGTTAATTCCGCCGAAATATATTATAAAATAGCAATGGCATTTTATTATAAAAGGGAATTAGATAAAGCAATAAATTATTTTAAATTAGCATTAGAACATAACACCAGGTTATCAGAAGCTCATTTTATGATAGCGGAAATATTTATGAAGAAAGGGGATTTTCTTGAAGCATTAGAATCTGCCCAAAATGCCGTTAAAATAG
Organism: Candidatus Gastranaerophilales bacterium; assembly: GCA_947588785.1. Taxonomy (GTDB): domain Bacteria; phylum Cyanobacteriota; class Vampirovibrionia; order Gastranaerophilales; family Gastranaerophilaceae; genus Avigastranaerophilus. Next base: position 5,257 of record CANPZN010000033.1, on the reverse strand, counting down.
CTCCTTTTAGTTCTTCTCGTGCATATTTTTTAATTTATTGTATACAGTCGATATCAAAAAAAACAAAATGGTATAAGAAATATAATAATTTAATATTATCATTTATCACCCTGCCATTTGATAAATATGCATTAAAAGAAGTACTTAGGAAAGTATCATATTTAAAGTTTTTACCAATAATGATTAAATCATCATTAATGATATTTTTTAACGGATTTAATCAGCAAGTATTGGATATATATATAAAGACAATAGAGCAAGCCCCCGGATGTGTGGATTTATATATAAATTTAGGCAGAATATATTATGAATTAAAGAGATATGAAGATGCAATATGTGAATATAAAATGGCAATATGGCTGGATAGTTTAAATATACGGGCATATTATTATTTATGTCAATTATACGAAGAAATTAGGGATTTTGAAAATGCCATACATACATGTAAAAAGCTGATAGAATTACAACCGAATGCTGCGGATTTTTATTGTAGAATGGCACAATATTTATATTTAATGGGAGATGTTGAAGAGGCAGTTAATTACTATCAAACAGCCATTACAATTAATCCTAATCCGAAATGGACAAGTGTTGTATCACAAACATTAGGATTCATTTTTCAGGAAAACATAAAAAATTTGGATGCAGCAATTAGTGCTTATCAAAATGCATATAATTTAAATCCTGAAGATATTGATATATATTTAAATTTAGGGAATGTATATTTTGAAAAAGGATCATACGATAATGCATTAATCATATATAAAAAAGCATTGGAATCATCACCGAATAATGCCAGATTACATTGTAATCTAGGATATTTATATTGGGGAAAAGGCAATATAGAAGAAGCAATAAAAGAATATGAAAAAGCAATTAAATATGATAACACATATGATATAGCTTATAATAATTTAGGAGTAATTTATCTTGATGATTTAGGTATGGTAAAAAAAGCAATTGAATTATTTGAAAATGCAAAAAAATATAATCCTAATTATGCACTGGCACATTATAATCTTGCAAGATCAATAGCAATAACCGGAGATAAAGTAGAAGCTGCAAAGTTATATCAAATAGCCTTAGATATAAATACATATACACATGAACTCGATCCGGCAGAGATTAAAGAAAAAATTGAGAATTTATTTAATTAAAAGGGATGTTTATGGAGTATATACAAGAAATAAGAGTTTTATACAGTGATACTGATTCATATGGAGTTGTATGGCATGGAGCATACACGAAGTGGTTTGAAGCTGCAAGAGTGGAACTTGTAGAAAAACTTGGATTGGAGTTAGAAACATTAGAAAAAAATAATATATTATTTCCCGTAGTAGAATTAAATATCAGATACAAATCATCAGCGAAAATGAATGAACGGATTATAATAAAAACTCATATTTCAGAAATAAAACAAGCCAGTATAGTGTTTGAGCATAATGTATATGAAAAAGAAACAGGCAAATTAAGGGTAACAGCTCATTCAACAATTGTAGTTACAGATTCCGGAGCGGGGAAAATGTACAGAAGAATACCGGATGATATACTTGTAAAATTTAAAAAAGCGATTTAATCCGATTAGTAATTGTCTTGAATTTGGTTCAACCTTTAAAATTTAGGTGTTAGGGTAGACTTTAGTCTACCTCTCTTTATTTTTTATTTTATTTATTTTTAAAAATTACGTTCTTCAGCTTCATATAGAATACTTCTAAACTCAGTTTAAGCCCCGTAACTCAGACTTTCAAACAAACGGGGCTCCTTCATTAAGAAGTTTTACTATACTCCGATATGAACTTTAATTTTTTTTATTTACTTTTTTATTTTAGTGTCACAACCATAAAGTTGCTCAAATATTACCAAATATTCTTTTAGAAAGTAGGGTAGACTTTAGTCTACCTCTCATTATTTTTTGTTCATTATAAATATAATGAGTCAAAAGTATATCAATCTATAGATTTAAATTTTTAGACCGTTAGGTTATACCTGTAAAATAAGAATTTCTATAAAATTAATTTTGTCCGAGAATTCAATATAAAAGTTATCAACTGATTATATTGTGAAGATAAAAATAAATTAATCACCGAAATAGAGGAAGATTAAAATTCCGATTTGGATTTTAATTATAAAAAAGGGGTATAATTTGGGGAAAAATATAAAAAATAAACCTGAATATTTTTTGAAAAAAGCTGAAATATTATATTCTAAAAATAAATTAAAAGAAGCATTAGAAAATTATTTGAGGACAATATTTTTAGATAGAAAAAATGTTAAAGCATATATAGGAGCAGCAACTATATATAAATCAACAGGGTATTATGATAAAGCTCTAAATTACTTAAGTAAAGCAGAAACTATAGAGCCGGATAATTATATAATTTTGAAAGAATCCGCTTTATGTGAAATAATAAGAGGGAATCCTGAAAATTCATTAAAATATATAATGAAAGCAATAGTATTAAATCCTGAAAATATGGATATACAAATGCAATTAGCTCTCATTCATGAAATACTTGAAGAAGAGGATATGGCATTAAAAATATATCAAAAAATTATAGAAACAGATCCTAATTATATAAGGGCGTATATTCAAAAAGCAACTTTATATATGCATATAGGGGATTATAGAAATTGTGCAAAATTGTTTAGGAAAATACAAAAATTAAAACCTGATTATAACAGATCATTAATTGCCCTTGGAATTTGTTTTGAGAAAATGAATAATATAACAAGTGCCAAAAGATATTATAGAAAATTTATAGAAAAAAATCCGCTAACTCCTGATTATTTTGTTTTAAAATATAAAATGAAAGAATTAAATAAGAATAACAGTACAAAAAAACAAAATTTATATCAGTTAGTTTGAAAAAAAAGAATATTTTTGTTAAACTTCAATCAGAGAAAAATATTATGAACGAAAAATTAGATATAATAGCAATTGGTGAATGTTTGATAGAACTATCAACAGGAGATAATCTCACAAATGCGACTGTACTGGAAAAATATTATGGAGGAGATACTCTTACTACGGCAATAGCTGCATTAAGGCTTGGATCGAAAGCCGGATTTATTGCCAGAATAGGTACTGATTGTTTTCAAGAATATTTACTTGAAAGTTGGAAAAAAGAAGGACTTGATATTTCACACGTAAAACCTGTTCAAGGTACAAATGGACTTTATATTATTTCTGCAGGAAAAAATTGTGAAACCAAACAATTTTCTTTTTATAGAAAAAAAACAGCTGCTACAAATCTTTCAATAGAAGATATATCAACAGAATATATACAAAATTCCTCTCTTGTATATGCAACCGGTATAACCCAGTCATTATCAATATCTGCAAGAGAAACTGTAAAAGAAGCATTTAGAATTGCAAAAGAAAATAATATTTTAACTGCATATGACCCTAACTATACAGCTCTTATATGGTCAGAAGATGAAGCTAAAGAAGCATTTAATGAAATAATAGATTTAATCGATATTGTATTTTTAAATGTAAAATATGATTCAAAATTAATTATAGATTCTAATTCAATTGATAATACATTTAAATATCTTTGGGATAAGGGTATTTCAACTGTAATTATTAAATCATATATTGATCAAGGTTATTATACAGGCTATAGAGGTAAAATTGAATTTACAAAATATATAACAAATGATGTAGTTGATGATACAGGAGCCGGAGATACATTTAACGGAGCTGTATTACATGGTATTACTTCAGGTATGACTCCATTTAAGGCCGTAAACTTGGGAGCAATTGCAGCAGGTTTGCAAGTTAAAAAATTTGGAGCTATAAAATCGACTCCATATAAAGAAGAAGTTTATAAAATTTTTAAAGGTCAAGATGACTAAAAAAATTTGTATTTCCGGATATTATGGATTTGATAATTTTGGCGATGAAACAATTTTAAAAGTTTTAACTGAAAACCTTCAAAATTTAGGAGATTATAAAATTTGTGTTTTTTCATCAAATCCTAATAAAACCGGTAGTGCTTATAATGTGGATAGTGTAAAATCTTTTGATTTAAAATCTGTAATACAAAAAATAAAAGAATGTGATTGCCTTATTTCAGGCGGAGGAAGTCTTTTACAAGATATTACAAGTAAAAAAAGTTTAATATACTACTTATTTATTATTAAACTTGCACAATTATTTAAGAAAAAAACTATTATTTTTGCACAAGGAATAGGACCAATTAATAATAAAATACTAAAAAAATTGACTTTCAATATATTGAAAAATACCGATTACTTAACGGTAAGAGATGAAAAAAGTCTTAATTTGCTTAATAGCCAGAGAATTAATGCAAATATTTGTTTTGACCCGGTATGGAATATTACAATTCCCAAAATTGACAAACAATTAAATAAAATCGGAATACAATTAAGAAAATTTGATATATTATCAAATGATTTTTTATATAAATTTGCAATTTGTATTAATAAATATTATTCGGATAAAATAATTTGTCTTTTATCATTGCAAAATCAAATCGATTATGAAATATGCAAATCATTTAAAGATATACTTTTAAATATTAATCCGAATTTAAATATAGAAATACTTGAAAATACAGATAATCAAAAGGTTATAGAAAACATTGCTTCTCTAAATGAAATAATAGCAATGCGTTATCACGCTTGTTTAATAGCTATAAAGTGCCAAGTAAAACTATTGCCGATAAGTTATGATTTAAAAGTTAGCACTTTGGCAGAACAATTTTCATTAAATTATTTAAATCCATATAATATAAATGATTTAGAAGAAATTATTAAAAATTTTAAAATATCAAATTCGATCTCAACTGATACTTTGTCAGATTATCCAAATACATATAACAATGTAGATATAAGTCAATTTAATTTTAAATTTGATGAATTAATTAAGAAAATTTGATCAATAAAAAATGATATGGATTAATTTTGGTAACTATATACAATGTTACAGAAAAAAGACAAAAAAAGAAGAAGAGAAACAAATTTATAGTTTCTCTTTTTTTTTATTATTTTAGCAGTTACCTTTAGCTCTGTTATGAGTTTTACATAACATTTGACAGTTATTAATATCCGTTGAACCGCCTTTTGACCAAGCTGTTACGTGGTCTGCATCCATTTCTTTATACTGCCATATACGATTTTTGTTATTATCATTTCCTATTGCACATAAAGGACAATTTGAAATACCTTTTTCTTTTGCTTCTTTGGTTTGACGTTCATATACCGTTTTTTTATCACGTTCTTCAAAAATACG
>CANPZN010000032.1 GCA_947588785.1 Candidatus Gastranaerophilales bacterium | reverse complement strand
CCCGAGTAGAGAAGGGGCTGAAATGAGCTAGAGCGGTAGCGAGCGAATGACAAGCCCCAAGAGAGCAAATTTCAAGAGAGCGAAATTTGCGAAAGGGTGAAACGAAGTGAACCCGAGTAGAGAAGGGGCTGAAATGAGCTAGAGCGGTAGCGAGCGAATGACAAGCCCTAAGAGAGCAAATTTCAAGAGAGCATGCACAAGTTGCGACACTAGATTAAATATAAATATAAAAAATACTCGTACAACATATATAATTGTCGTGTACGAGTATGACATTAGATCTTTTAAAAAAAAATTTTACAGTGCAAAATCTACATCATATTTTTGAGATAGAATTTCTTTACCTTTTTCAAATGAACTTAAATCAATAATATCTTCTGTTTCCATCATAATATCGAAAGCTTCTTCTAAGTTCGCTACAAGTCCCATATGTCCTACGGAATCCCAAGCTTTAATATCTTGATATTTTAAAGTGGGAACATCTTTTGGTTCAACTTCAAATGCTTGTACAAATGCATTTGTATATTTCTCTAAATTTGACATGTTATTTCCTCCAATTCTTTAATATTTTTTCCGCAATTTTCTTTGCTGTTAAATCAGCTTTATCCAGCATATAACTATACTCTCCGGCTTTTTCGAAATTATTATCAATTCCTATAATTAATTGTGGCGGAGCTTTTTTATCTGCTTTATATTCTGCAATCGCACTTCCTAAACCACCGATTTTAAAATGCTCTTCTATTGTAACAAGAAAATTATATTTTGTAAAAATCTTATCTAAAGAGTTATAATCCAGTGGCTTTATTGTGTGAAAATTATAAACAGATGCAGAAATATTATTTTTCTTTAAAACTCTTGCTGCTCTTAATGATTCATAAACCATTGTCCCTGTTGCAATGATCGCTATATCTTCACCTTCTAACATTTGAATTGCCTGACCAATTTTAAAGCTATAATCTTCTTTATATGCGTTCGGTGTGCCATTTACTCCGGTTAACCTTACATAACAAGGACCAATGTGATTTTTTAATGCTTCAATTACTTTATAAGTTTCGACGCAATCAGCCGGTGAAATTACTGTCATGTTTGGAATTGTTCTTGTTAGTGCAATATCTTCCAAGCCGTAATGAGTATTTCCTAAATATCCTCCTGCAAAACCGCTCATTAATCCTATAATTTTTACGTTTAAATTCATATATCCCAATTGTGTTCTTATCTGTTCAAAACATCTCATAGACGCAAAAGGAGCAAAAGTTGAGGCAAAAACATTATACCCTTCAGAAGCTAATCCTGCTGATATACTTACCATATTCTGTTCAGCTATACCAACATTTATAAACTTATTAGGAAATTTTTTGCAAAATTCTTCCAGCTTTGAAGATGTCATAACATCAGCAACAACTGCTATTGTATTATCATTTTCTGTCGTTATATCACTTAATGCTTTTCCATAAACTCCTCTTGACGAAAGTCTTGATAATTCCATGATATTTTTTAAATCAAATTCCATTATTACCCCTCTAATTCTTTTAGTGCTTGATTGTATTCAATTTCATTCAGTGAGCCATGATGCCAATCAGGGTTGTTTTCCATAAATAAAATCCCTTTACCTTTTATTGTATTGGCTATTATAGCAATTGGCTTATCTGTTTTCGTTGAAAAAGCGTTTTTAATTTCTTCAAAATTATGTCCATCAATTTCAATTGCTTCAAACCCAAATGAAGAAAATTTATCAACCCAATTTGAAACATTTAGAACATCTTTTGAAAAACCATCACATTGCATTTTATTATTATCCAAAATTAAAATAATATTATTTATTTTTTTTGCACCTATAAACATGCACCCTTCCCAAAAAGAGCCTTCATTAGCCTCTCCGTTACCGCTTAATACATAAATTTTATTGTTAAGTCCTTTTTTTCTTAGGGCAATTGCTTGTCCTATAGCATATCCTAAACCCAGACCAAGGCTTCCTGATGATAATTCGATATTTTTTTCTATGTTTTTTACACAATGAGATGGAAATTGACCTCCGTTTGAGTTAAATGTATGCAGCTCTTCTTGTGTTATATAGTTAAATTCAGCTAATGCACCATATAACCCCAATGCACAGTGACCTTTACTTAGTATAAATCTGTCTCTATTTTCCATATTCTCTTTTTTGAAAATTGAAAATACGTAAGTTAAAATATCTGTACATGATAATGAACCTCCAAAATGAGCAGATTTTGATTTAAATCCTGTTTCAATTATATTTTTTCTTATGTTTTTTGCTTTTATTTCTAAACAACTACAATTAGACATATAAAATTTTCCTTTCATTAAAAAATCGGCTGATTATTTTCAAGCCGATTTTTTAATTTTTTCTGAAGTGTTTTATAAATTTTTGTATTCATATATTATTTTTTTTGCTATAGCTTGGGGGCTTAAACCATATTCTTCTAACAAATATTCATAAGTTCCTGCCTTTTTGTATATATCTTCTATACCTATGAATAATTGAGGTGGTTTATTTCTTATTTTACATAAACATTCAGCAACTGTAGAACCCAAACCGCCAATAATTGAATGTTCTTCAACAGTTACAATTAATTTAGCTTTTGTACAATTTTTTATAGCTTCAATATCAATCGGCTTTATTGTATGAATGTTAATAATTTTTATATTAGGCTTTCTCCCCCCCCCCTACAGTAAGTTCATCATTAATTATTTGTACTGCTTTTATAGAATTGGCGACCATGGAACCTGTTGCCAAAATAGCTATATCTTCACCATCTTGTAATACTTCGGATTTTCCTATTTCATAATCATAATCTTGTTTATGTACAATAGGATTATTAAAACTTCCTGTTAATCTTATATAGCATGGTTTTTTTAATTTTTGTGCCGCAAGTATACATTTTATTGTTTCACTACAATCGCAAGGAGATAATATAGTAATGTTAGGAATAGCTCTTAATATTGCAATATCTTCAATGCTTACATGAGTTGCTCCTAAAATTCCGACTGCCAGTCCTGCTGTTAACCCTATAAGTTTAATCGGAAGTTGCATATATCCCATATTAACTTTAATTTGATCTAAACATCTTGATATAAAAGAAGCATAAGTTGTAACGAAGGGATTTAATTTCTCCTTTGCCATTGCAGCTGCTACACCAATAATATTTTGTTCGGCTATTCCTAAATTATAAAAATTATTTGGATATTCTTCTTTAAATCTTGTTAATCCTGAATAATAACTTAAATCAGGTGTTAAGATTACTGTGTTATTATCAATTTCTGGAAGTTCTAATGCAGCTATTCCAAAAGCTCCGCAAGAACCTAGTCTTGACCATATTCGAATATTTGAAGAATTAAATTCCGGCATAATTAAACTCCCAATTCTATAAGTGTTTTTCCGTACAAATCTTTTGTTAAAACTCCATTATGCCATTTTGCTTCGTTTTCCATAAAAGATATCCCTTTACCTTTTATGGTATTTGCAATAATACATAAAGGCTTTTGTTTATGTTGTGTCTGAAATGCTTTAATTAATTCTTCAATATTATGTCCGTCAGTACATGTTGTTATAAATCCAAAACTTTCCCATTTATTTTTAAAGGGTTCCAGTTTAATAATATTTTCAGTTTTATCATCATATTGAAGAAAATTTCTGTCTATAATCACAATTAAATTATCTAAGTTATAATGTGAAGCAGACATGGCACTTTCCCATACAGACCCTTCATTACATTCTCCATCACCTAATAAAACATATACTTTTGAAGTAAGATTTTTATTATGTTTTAGTGCAAGTGCACATCCTACAGCCAGTGATAAACCTTGTCCTAAACTGCCTGATGAAAATTCAATTCCCAGGTCTTTGTTCATACATGGATGGGCTGATAATAAAGAGTTATTTTTCTTATATGTTAAAAGTTCTTCTTTTGTTATTAATCCAATTTGCTTAAATATGGCATATTGGGTCATCACTCCATGACCTTTACTTAGTATAAATCTGTCTCTGTTTTCATTATCTGGATTTTTAGGATCAAAATTTAAAATATTAAAATATAATGCAGTTAAAATTTCCACTAATGATAATGAACCTGCAATATGAGCACCTTGATAACCTGTATTATATGTCATTTCAATTAAGTCACATCTTATTTGTTTTGAAATGTTATTTAATTGTTTAATGCTATAAGTTTTCACTCTAACCCTCCGCTTACATTTATTATCTCTCCTGTTATATAGCTTGATAAATCTGAACATAGAAAGGCTGCAATATTTGCTACTTCTTTTGGAGTTCCTATTCTTTTTAATTTCGATAATTTAATTGTTTCATCAATTGATTCTTGGGGTATATTTTTTGCCATATCTGTATCAATAAACCCCGGGGCAAGAGCATTTACTCTAATTCCATATATTCCCAGTTCTTCTGCCATTGTTTTAGTTAAGGATGAAATAGCGGCTTTTGATGCCCCATATGCTGATTTCCCATATTTCCCGCCTCTTCCTGCTATAGATGACATATTGATTATTGATCCTTTGTTGTTTCTTATCATCATTTTTGATACAGCTTGAGAAATGAAAAATAATGATTTAAAATTTATATCTATTTGATTTTGAATGTCCTCAATTGTTGTCATTAGAAATGATTTATTGACTATTGATCCTGCGTTATTGATTAATCCATCTATCGGGATTTTATAAGAATTTATTTCCTTTATTCCGTTTCTTATTTCTTCTCTATTTGAAATATCAAAATAAATAGGATAAATTTTTGTATTATATTTATTTTTTAATTCTTTGGTTAAAGTTTCAAATTCTTCTGTTTGTTTTCGGGTATGGGCAAAAATATTTGCTCCAAACGAACTGCAAACTTCAAGTATTGCTTTACCTATGCCTCTATTAGAACCAGTTATTATAATATTTTTATTTCTAAGCATTCTAAGCACACTTTCTTTTAATTTCAAAAATGTATTTAGAATATGAAGGTTTAAAATTAAATATTGCATTTAATTTCTCCCCCCCCCCACCACTATCGGAAGATCCGCCATCTACTCTTAAAATTTCCCCATTTACAAATGAAGAATTATTTGAGGCTAAGAAAAATACAGCTTGAGCAATTTCTTGAGGTTTTGCTAATCTTTTCATTGCACTTGCATTAATCATATTTCTGCCGGCTTTTTCTTCCATTAATTTTGCCATATTTGTATCCGTCAATCCTGGTGCTACGGAATTTACTCGAATATTATATTTTGCACATTCTGAAGCCAGTGTTTTTGTCCAGGCTATTAATGCAGCTTTTGAAGTTCCGTAGGCACAATTTCCTTCATTTAAATCAAGCCCTGAAATAGATGATATATTTACAATTGTTCCTTCTTTTTCTCTTATCATTAATTTTAATATTAGCTGCGTAAGTTCCATTTGTGCAAATAAATTTATTTCAAAAATTTCTTTGATTTTTGATATTGGAGTCATTTGAAAAAAACCACCATGAGCTTTACCTGCATTATTTATTAAAACATCAATTTTGATTTTTTTTGAATATATTTCTTTAATTGCACATTTCATAGCTTGATAATCAGTCATATCAAAATAAATTGGCATTGTTAAAATATTATATTTATTTGAAATTTCTTTTAAATAATTTTCAAAATTTTCATCTTTACTTCTGATACAAGCTAAAATATTATAAGAATTTTTAGCAAAAACCTCTATTATGGCTTTCCCTATACCACCTTTAGCACCTGTAATTAAAACATTTCTTTGCAATTTTTCTACCTTTCACAATCAAAAATAATAATTTTATTTTCCGATTGTGAGATAAATTGCTAATTTTTAATTGTATTAAATTTTTCTATAATTTTTTTTGCAATCAGTTGAGGTGTTAATCCGTATTGTTCAAGCATATAATTATAATTACCTGCTTTTTTATATTCATTTGAAACTCCTATAAATAATTGTATCGGTTTATTTCTCTCAGAAGCAATACATTCTGCAACACTGCTGCCTAAACCGCCAATAATAGAATGTTCTTCAACAGTTACAATTAATTTTGCTTTTAAACAATTTAGTATACTATCAGCATCAATCGGCTTTATTGTATGAATATTAACAATTTTTATACTAAGCTTTCTCCCCCCCCCTACTGCTGATTCATTATTTATTATTTGTGCTGCTTTAATAGCATTATTAACCATGGAACCAGTTGCAAGAATAGCAATATCATTACCATCTTGTATAATTTCAGCTTTACCTATTTCAAAATCATAATCATTTTTATGAACAATGGGATTATTCATAATTCCGGAAAGTCTTATATAAGTAGGACAATTTGTTTGAGATGCGGCAAGAGTGCATTTATAAACTTCTAAACAATCACTGGGAGAAAGGATGGTTAAGTTATTAATTGATCTAAGTGCTGCAATATCTTCAATACCATAATGTGTTATACCAAATAAGCCCATAGCAAAGCCTGACGCTAAACCTACAAGTTTAACATTTTCTTTCATATAACCAAGGAAATGCCTTATTTGTTCACAGGCTCTAAGTGCAATAAAATTTGAAAAAGTTGTAGCATATGGAATATTTCCTCCTTCTGCCAGACCTGCAGCTATTCCTATCAAATTTTGTTCAGCTATACCCGTATTAATAAAACGGTTAGGATATGATTCTTTAAATCTGTCCAACCCGGATGTATTGCATAAATCAGCAGTTAGTGCAATTATATCGTTATTATCTTTTGCAATTTCATATAATGTAGTTCCAAAAGCTCCTCTTTGTCCTAACATAGAAAGGGTTCTAATTGTTAAATTATTAATTTCCAATTTTAACCTCTCTTTCTTGTAATTCTTTTAATGCCATTTTATATTGTTCTTCTGAAATTCTGTTATGATGCCATTCTTTCTTATTTTCCATAAAAGAAATGCCTTTTCCTTTTATAGTCTTCGCTATGATAACTTTTGGTTTTAAAGTCGGTCTGTTAAATGCATTCTTTAATTCTTCAACATTATGCCCGTCACATTCAATAACTTCCCAAGAACAAGCAGAATACATTTTCGGAAGATCAAATTGCAGTATATCTTTTGAAAATCCGTCTGATTGCATTGAATTATAATCGACAACCGCAGTTATATTTGATATTTTATGATGACCGATAAACATGGCACTTTCCCAAATTGAACCTTCATTATGTTCTCCATCACCTAAAATAACATAAATTCTATTATTCTTATTTAACTTGCTTATAGCTAAACCTGCCGCATAAGAAAGACCTAACCCTAGTGTACCTGATGAAAAATCTATTCCTAATTCTCTGCTTTTAGACGGTTGTGCGGGAAAATATCCTCCATTAGTGTCAAAAGATTTATATTCTTCTTCTGTTATAATGTTCATTTCATATAAAGCACAATAATATGCAAGTGCCCCATGACCTTTACTTAAAATAAATTTGTCTCTGTTTAGAGATGTTAAATCAGTTCTTTTAAAATTTAATATGTCATTAAATAAAACAGCCAATATTTCTGCTAAAGAAAAAGCTGATGCAATATGAGCTCCGTCTTTTATGGAATATACTCTTTCTAATATGTCAAAGCGAATCTTGTCTGCAAGTACTGCTGAAGATAATTTCAATTATTTTAATCCTCCTGAAACAATTATTGTTTGACCTGTAACATAGCTTGATAAATCAGAAGCTAAAAATACAGCTGTAGTCGCAATTTCTGAAGGTTTTGCAATTCGTAATAAATCTGTATGATTAACGGCATCTTCAACAATGTGTTTGGGCATTGTATCAATCATATCTGTATCGGTTACTCCAGGTGCAATACAATTTGCTCTTATCCCTATTTCACCAAGTTCTGCTGCAATAGATTTTGTCATGGCAACAACGGCAGCTTTACTTGCACCATATACGGATTTCCCGGGATTACCATCAAATGCCGCAGACGAAGCAATATTTACAATACTTCCATATTTTTGTCTTGACATTATTTTTACTATATATTGTGTAAATGTAAATAAACTAAAGAAATTTACATCAAATTGTTTTTTTAAATTCTCTGAATCCGACATCGCAAATAATGCATTATATGTAATTCCTGCATTATTTATAAGTGCATCAATATTTTTTTTCTCATTTCTAATTTGTATAATGGCACTTTTCATTGCCGTTAAATCTGTTAAATCAAAAAATATCGGTTTAATTTCAACATTATATTCTTTTGAAATTTCAGAAATGTTTTTTAAAAATTCAGGAGTTTCTTTTCTTGCACAAGCCCATATATTTGCTCCGTTTTTTGCAAATTCTGTAAGCATTGCTTTACCCATTCCCCTTGCAGTTCCTGTTATTATTACATTTTTATTTTTTAGTAACATTTGCTGATACCTCCGTCAACTTTGATAATTTGTCCGGTAACATAACTGGATAAATCAGAAGCTAAATAACATACAACCCCTGCAACTTCTTCTGGATTACCGAGTCTTTTAAGTGAACATTTTCTCATCTGTTCGTTAATTGCTTCTTGTGGAAGATTTTCTGTCATAGCTGTTTTAATAACGCCTGGAGCAATTCCGTTTACTCTTATCCCTTTTGGGGCTAATTCAATTGACATAGTTTTAATCGCTGAAATCCACGCTGATTTCGCTGCACCATATACAAGCTGACCTTTGTTCCCTTCAAACGCTGTTACTGACGCAGTATTTATAATACTGCCTCCACCTGATTTTAACATTAATTTTACTATATATTGGCTAAAAACTATTTGTGAGAAGAAATTAATATTAAATACTTTAAACATTTGATCTCTTGTTATCATTGGAAATAAAGCATCTTTTGTAATTCCTGCAATATTTACAAGTGTATTGATTGCCTTCTTTTCTGCTGCTATTTGCTTTACTGCCTGTTTTATTGATTCATCATCTTCTAAATCAAAATATATCGGTATTATATTAATATTAAACTGATTTTTTAATTCTTTTATATGATTTTCAAATTCTTCGGTTTTAAATTGAGCACACGCAAAAATATCTGCTCCCTCTTTTGCAAATAAATCCATTGTGGCAAGCCCGATACCTTGCATACAGCCTGTTATTACTGCAGTTTTATCTTTTAACAGCATATTAATCTCCCTTGTATGATTTTATCCAATAGTCGATTTGTTCTTTTCTTGTCATTTTCTCTTTTATCGGTTTATAAAATTCAATTCCGTAATTTTTTGTACCGGATAAATCTATTATTGCACTGCCATATGATAACCCGACTCCAAATGTACATAAAAAAACGTTTTGTTTATCTTTGCACTTATCTAACAGTACTGTTGTAACTGAAGCCGTAGAACAATTTGCATATTTTGTAAAAGTTTCTGTGGAATATTTTTCTTTTGGCAATTTAGCATGAGTCCCTACTGTCTTTACAATTTGAGCATTTGCTTGGTGAATGGCAAAAAAATCAATATCATCAACTGTTTTATTTGCATATTTTAATAATTTTGATATAGAATCTGGGCCAACATCCATTGTAAATTTAAATACATCCATCCCATGCATTATATCTTCCCAAAAATGCCAAACATCATTATCTTCATTTGTAACTTCTAAGTCTGCTATATCACTTCTAATCGGTAAAGCATATGCTGAAGCGGGTGCAATAATTCTATCCCATTCTTTGCCTCTGCTTCCTGTATAATAAAATGAGTTATTTTCTTCTTCACTATATTCTATAAATGTTGCTGTTCCTGCATCAGAAAATAGCATATTTATTTTTCGATTTTTTATATTGGAATGTGTGCTTGCTATATCCCCACATAGCAAAAGACAATTTCTGACTGCTTTTGTTTCAATTAATGAATACGCACTAAGTAGTGCATGTACATATCCTGAACATGCTAAACCTGAAATGTCGTAACACATACAATTTTCATTTAATCCCAAACGACCATGTAAAACACAGGCTGTTGCCGGATAAGCATAGTCATGACTTGTTGATACAACAATTAATGATTCGATTTTATCTCTTTCTATATTATATTTTTGTATTAACCTGTTTGCTGCATCTTCAATTAAATCTGATGTTGTTGTTCCTTCTTCTATAACATACCTTGTTCCGAGTCCAAGAATTTTTTTATTTCGTTCTAATAAATTTTTGTCATTTTTGTAATATTGAATTTCATCATCAATACTTATACATTTTTCAGGAACTACACCGATAAGACCGGATATTTTAACATGTTTAAATTGTGAATAAGGCATTATAAAACACCGCCTGTATCAATAATATAATTTTGTCCGGAAATAAATTTGGCTTTATCTGATAGTAAATAAATTATCATATTTGCTACATCTTGTGGTTTTCCCCAGCCTATTGGATATTCTTCCGGATTTATGTTTTCTGTTATCGGAGATTCCGGTGAAAGTGACATAGGTGTTTCTATAATTGAAGGTAACACACAATTTAATCTGAATCCTGAAGATGCTACTTCTTTTGATATGGATTTTACACTTGCTGATAATGCTGCTTTTGAACCTGCATATATACTTTGACCTTTTGAAGAAAGTTTAGCATCAATAGAAGATATACAAACTATAGATCCGCCGCCTTCTTCCGCACTTAATCTGTTCCGTTTATCTAAAATTCCTTTAATCATCATTATTGGAGCATAATAATTTACATTAAATATATTAGCTAATATATTCATATCAACCATTCTTATAGGGTATATACAAGCTACTCCGGCACAATATGCCATACCTGAAAATTTGCCGTATTTTTCTTTTAGACTCTTGATATAATTTGGTAATTCATTAATATTTTCTGTAAGATCTTTTATTTCAATGTGCATATTTTCAGGATTTTTGCATTTTGATTTCATTTTATTTAAACGATTTTCATTTCTTGCAATTGCAATTACTGTTGCTCCAAGTTCATTCAACAATATAGCAACAGCTTCTCCTATACCGGAAGATGCTCCTGTTACTATAAAAACTTGTTCTTTTTTAAATTCTATCATTATTGAATCTTATTTCCTGCTAATTTTATTAAATCTGAAACGGTTGTTACTGTTTTGAGATCATTTAATGATAATTTAACTCCAAAACTTTTATCATAATAAGCCATTATAGACATTTTTGATAGTGAATCCCATTCTTCATAATCATTTAAATTATCTGATTCATTACAACTATCTTCTCTTTGTAAAATATCTTCTAACTCTACCAAAAAATCACTTTTATTCATAGATGTCTCCTTCTGTAGAAAATATTAGCATAAATTAATTTTTTTGTACATGTATACATAATTGGGGATATTTATGTGGCGTATTTAAAAACTTACAAAATGAGCAAGCGTGGAATATTCTTTATGAATTTGTATGCCTAACAATGCGGAGTCTGAATAACTTTTTTGCTGCTTTTTTTTTGCAAATTAAAGGCTTTTTATATCAGATTTAAAATTTTTCGACTTTTTTTCCATAATATGTCACAATAATATTGATGTCTCTTTTACTAATTTTTCTTCCTTAATAAGTATTAAGGAAGTTTTTTTATGTTAGTATAAAAGAAATTCTGAAATCACAAAGTCTGAGCAAGTACAGAAAAATTTCTTTGGACATACTATAAGGAGTAATTATCTAAATGATCTTAAATCCTGAAATTTCTGTTGTAATCCCTATTTATAATACGGAAATATATATTAGTGAATGCCTGGAAAGTGTTATAAATCAAACTTTTAAGAATATAGAAATAATTTGTATTGATGATTGTACCAATGATAAATCTGTAAAAATTGTTGAAAAATACATGAACACAGACGAGCGTATAAAATTAGTTAGACATTCTGAAAATTTAGGTTTGGCGGAGTCCAGAAATACTGGTATAAATCATTCTTCAGGTAAATATATTTTCTTTTTAGATTCAGATGATTATATTCTCCCTGATATTCTCGAAAAGTTATATAAAAAAATTCAAGAAGATAATTCTGATGTCGTTTGTTCCAGATATAAGGCTTTTACCCTTGAAACAGAGCAGTTATTTCTTCAAAGAGTTGATGAATATAATAAATATTTTGTTATACCGCTTAAATTTCAAACCTTGCAAGTTACTATGGATAATTTTTGTTCATTTTATGATCCTATATTACATGTAGCTTGGGGAAGATTATATAAAAATGAATTTATTAAGAAGAACAATATAACTTTTATTCATAAAAATATTGTATGTGAGGATGAAGGTTTTTTTATAAAAGTTTTTGTTAATTTCCCTAAATTGTCTTTTATTGATGATGTCGGAGTTATGTATCGAATAAGAAAAAATTCTATAATTTCTCAGACTAATAAAATTATGCCAAAAAAGAAAAAATTAAAACAAGTGAAAATTGTTATAAATGATGCTCTTGAATATATAAAAAACAAATATGATAAGAAAATGGCAGCTGATTTAATTAGTAAAATAAAATTTTCTGAAGTCTTTGGAGGTTATTTTATTGTAAAAATTCCTTTTATTTTTACAAAATATTGGTCTGATTCTAATAAAAAAATAGCATTATTTGGTGTAGATTTATACCGTGAAAAAATAAAAAATGAACATGAAAAAATTTATAAAATCTTGGGAATTGTTGTTAAAAAAGAAAAAATATTGAATATCCAACTTACAAATTATTTAATTTCAAATTTATTACCTAAAATATATACAAATTTTTGTTTGTAACCATTTATATATGTATTTTTAATTGAAAATAATTTTTCTAAAAAATTTAGTTTATTATTATAAATTATATTGAGAATTTTTTCTTTTTCTTTTTCATTATTTGTAAGAAAATCTAACATTTGATTTCTTACTAATAATGTTGCATCTTGTATTTTAGGATTCAATGATAAATTTTTACCATGTATTCTATATTTTAGAAGTGGTTTATTTAAATTGTAGAAATTAAGTAATCTTATTGCTCTTGACCAAAGTTCATAATCTTCACATTCAATGCCTTCTTTGTATTTTAAATTATATTTTTTAAAATCTTCTCGTCTTAGCATTACTGTTGGATGTGCAATAAAACATCCTTTTATAAAGTCAAAGTATTTAGGAGTCTGTGGATATCGCCATATTCCATTTTGTGTACCGAATATTTCTATTGAACTTCCCATTATAGAATATTTAGAATTGTTATCGAGAAATTCTACTTGTATTTTAAACCTGTTAGGATAAGATATGTCATCAGAATCCATTCTTGCAATATATTCGCCTTGTGCTTCATCCAGTGCTGCATTTAAAGTCGCTGTTAATCCTGAGTGTTTAAGTTTCAAATATTTAATTCTTATTTCATTATTTTTATATGAATTAACTATATTTTCTATATATTCTTCAGAACCGTCATCTGCAATAATAAATTCAAAATCTTTGTAAGTTTGATTTAAAATACTTTCTATAGCCTCACGCAACCATTCTTCTTTTGTATTATATACCGGCATGATTACTGAAATTTTAGTCATTTTATTTCCTTTTTTTTGTCTTAAATACTAATAAGACTTAATTTTACCCCCCCCCATACCAGAAAAAATAAGATACAAGAATTATTAATGAGATAAGTTCAATAATTGAAACGTAAAGCAATATTTTATAAATTTTTCTATATTTTTTTAATTTATTTTGAAATTTTTTAAAATTTAAAAAATTATCATCATATATAGTTTTAAGAAAAATTTTATTATTTAAAAAGGATATTGAATGATGTTTGAATAGTAAATAATGAATAGTATCTAAATGAGATTTATATACTTTTGTTAAACAATCTTCATTCTTTAATTTTCTGTAGAAGTAAAGAATTTCATCAACTTTATAAAATTTGAATCCTCTTTCCCATAGAGATATCCATAATTCCCAATCTTCGCAGCCATAATTATTTAGCCATTCTTTATATTTTCCTGCTTCGTAGAAAGCTGATTTTCTCATCATGGAGGAAGAAGCAATAGAGTTTTGTAAAAGAATATTTTCTTCATTAAACTTACAATCGCAATCAGAATTTATATCTTGAAAATATCTTACATTAGAATAGGCAATACTGTAGCTTGGATTTTCATCAAGAGCTTTTGCCAATTTTTCAACATAAGTTCTGTCAATAATATCATCCGCATCAACAGGCAATATATAATTCCCGGAGCTTAATTCTATTGCTTTATTTCTGGCTTTACAAACTCCTAAATTTTCTTTTTCGTCAATAAAAATTATTTCAGGATGTATTTTCTTAATATCTAAAATAATATTTCTGCTATTATCTGTAGATCCGTCATTAATAACAATTATTTCTGTATTACTATAAGTTTGATTTAAAACAGATTCCAATGTTTCTCTTATGTATTTATCCTTATTATAACAAGGAATAATAATTGATACTTTTTCCATGAAATATATTTTATCATAAAATTTTTTATTTTATCTGAGGAAAATTGAAATTATGTCCGAGTAAATTTGAATGCCGATTTTTAAAGATGAATACTTGAACTGTGGTAAAGTGTGACTTTGTATAAAAATAAAAAACCTTCTTATGTAAGAAGGTTTAATGGTGCCGATGGCCGGACTCGAACCGGCACACAGGGTGAGCTGCGTCAGATTTTGAGTCTGATGCGTCTACCAATTTCGCCACATCGGCCTATTTTATCATTCTTGTTTATATTAGCTTAAATATATTTTTTTTTCAATTATTTTTATTATTTCATCAGGAGTTGTGACAAAATTTTTTCCGCCTGCTTTCTCCAATATTACTCTATCCCGAAAGCCCCATAATACACTAATACATTTTATATTGGCATTATTCGCTGTTGCTATATCTACTTCTGAATCTCCTATATATATGCTGCTTTTAATATTATCTTTAAATTCTTTTATTACTTTTAATACTCCCCCCGGATCAGGTTTTTTCATTATTTCTTTACTTTCACCTATTGCAACTTGAATTAAATCTTTAAAATAATAATTACATAATTCTTTTACCGCTTTATCATATTTATTTGAAACTACTCCCAATTTATAACCTTTTGATTTTAAATTATTCAACATTTCTATTATTCCATTATATGGTTTAGTTTGCTCGTAAGCATGACTGCTGTAATATTTTTTGAAAGTTTCTATAATTAAAGATAATTCGTTTTCATATTTAAGTTTTGATGGTAAGGCTTTAATCATTGCTTTTTCTATTCCGTTGCCAACAAAACTTTTTATTTCTTCTTTTGTTCTGATTGGATAATTAAAACTTTTTAAAGCAAAATTTATTGATAATGTTAAATCATCAAGTGTATTTAAGAGTGTTCCGTCTAAATCGAATATTATTGTATTTATTTCCATGTAACATATTTTAACATAAATTTTTATAAGAAGAGTTTATATTAATTGTCCGAGAAAATTTCGCTGATTATGGAAGAGAACGAAATTTTTGAGTGGCGGCAAAGTGCAATACCGAATTAAATTGAAAAAATTTTCGTGATGTTAGCTGAATCCATAATAAAAAATGTACAAACTAATTTAAGTTTTTTAAATTGCTTTACACTCCTAATTATAATTAGTATACTTAAAGTAGCGTTATGGAGAATATATGAAAAAGATTTTTGCTTTTGATATGGGTAAAGCCAGTATTGGTTATTGTGTTAGAGAAGATAATGAAATAAAAGAACTGGGGTCAATAATAATAGATAAAGACCATTCTTCGGTAGCAGATAACAGGAAAAGAAGAAGAACTAAGAGGACTATTGATTCACATAGAGCAAGAGAAAAATGGTTTGATAAGTTGTGGCAAAACCATGGACTGAGTCTTTTAGATAAAAATGATGAAAAATTTAAGCGTGAATTTGCCACCGAAAATGATAATACAATTTATAATTCTACATTATTAAGAATAGCATTAATTCAAGGCAGAAAACTTGAAGAATGGCAGATATATAAAGCATTACATAATGCATTTCAAAGAAGAGGTTATGATATAAATATTGCATGGGCAAATGGAACGGACGATGAAAAAGAAAATGAAGAAGCCGTAAAAAAATATTGCTGTATAGACGAAAAGGATATTATAAATTCGGATGAGTATAAATATCCTTGTTATTATGACGCTCTGCGTTTAGGATTATGGAATGAAAATAATCCTAGTGAGTTGAAAAGAACAATAGACCTGGCACCAATGAAAGTCAGAATAGCAGGCAGAGTTGCTCCAAGAGAACTTGTAATAAAAGAATTAACAAAATTATGGACTGAAGCAAAAAAACAGCTTCCTCAGTTAGAAAAAATTTCTACGGAAGAATTTTTATACGGAGATTATAGAGAAGCATATGGTTCTTATAACAACCCGGAATGGATACAATATAGAGGTACTGAAAATGATTGGCAGGGAGTTTTGGGACAAAAAATCCCGAGGTTTGACAATAGAGTCATTGCAAAATGCAGGCTTTTACCAAAAAGAAATGTATGTAGTGCCGATACTATTGAAAATATTTCATTTACACTTTTAATGCAGTTAAAAAATTTAAGATTTATTGATAACGAAATAAATGAACAAAGACCATTAGCAGCTTGTGAAATAAAAGAAGTATATGATAATAAATTTCCAACATGGATTGAAAATTTAAATAAATATAGAAAAGGAGAAACAAAAAATCCTACATTTACTATATCAAAAACAGATATTGAAAAAGTTATCGGAAAGAAAAGAATAAAAGATCAATTTGAAACATTAAAAGCAAATATATCAGGACGTTCTTCATTTTGCAGACGTGCCATGCAAATCATGATTGATATAATATTGTCTGGTGATAACCCAACGGAAATTGATATTTCAAAATATATTGATAAAAAAGAAACTATAAACGGAATAACCGAAGAAGAAATAAAAACAATGCTTTCAAAAATCGGAGAATGGAACAATTTATTTATATCCGATAATCGTGATGAAATGGCACAAAAAGCTCAAAATGCAGATATAAAGAGTGATATTTTAATCGGTAATATAACAAACCCTGTTGTAAGAAACAGACTGCAAATATTTAAAAATCTTTTTAATGAACTAATTTTAAGTAAAGGAAAACCCGACGAAGTCATATTTGAATTTGTTCGTGACGGTGATGATAATTCGTTATTTGGCAGTATTAAAGCAAATGCCAATATGAAATACATGAAAGACCAAGAAAAAGAAAATAAACAAATAATAGAAGAATTAGAAAAAGCAAATGCAGATGTAAAACAATACTTTTTAATGCATAAACTTGCTAAAATGCAAAACGGCAGATGTATATATTCAGGGCAAGCAATCTCTGTTAATGATTATCCACTATGTGAAATAGATCATATATATCCTCGCACATTAGGCGGTAATGATGCATTATATAACAAAGTTGTATGTCTAAGAAAAGAAAATCAGGATAAAGGCGGTAGGACTCCTTATGAGTGGTTATTTACTGATAAAAAGAGATGGGAGGAATATACCGTAAGAGTGACAAATTTAAAAGGAAAATTAGGGAAAAAGAAAGCAAGCCTGCTTGTGCTTCCTCCTGATAAATGCGAAAAATTAATAGACAGCTATAACGGTTTAGCGGAAACCGCACAAGTAGCCAAAGTCGCAAGTGCAATAGCACATTATATTTGCGGTTGGGGAATGCAGACTAAAGATTCAGATCGTCATGTTTTTGTTGAAAACGGTGCAACTACAGCAAAAATCAGAAATATATATAAATTAAATTCAATTTTAGGTGATGATGAAAAGAAAAATAGAGATAACCCTAAACATCATGCACTTGATGCAATATGTATAAGTTATGTAAAAAATCTAAAATTAGATGAAGAAAAACGAAGATATTATGTTGAAGGCTTAGATAGACCTTATATCGCACAAAAAATAAATGAACTTATGCCATTTCCTTATACACATAAAAAACCGTTAAAAGCAAATACAAATCCGCTTGAAACAATATATGGAAAAAGAATAATCAACGATAAAGCCTATATCACTTCAAGAGTAGAACTTTCAAGTATAAAAAAGGATACAAAAACAATAAAAAATATTATTGATCCTGTTATAAAAGAAGATTTAACTTCAAAACTGGAATTAAATAATGAAGAATGGCAAAATATGCTAAAAAATTATGTTCATCCAAAAAAGAAAACAAAAGTTAAAAAGATATTAACCATAGTATCAGAAGGCATATTAGAAACCGACCTAAACGGCAGAGAAAGAATAGGCGAATATTCAGACTTCGGCACAAAAGGAACAAAAGGACAATTTAAACACTCCAAAGGACATAAAGGGCAAATTTTATATTACGATATAAAAGGAAATGTTAAAGTAATGCCTATATTTGCTAATAAATCAACTAAAGAAGTTAAAGAAAAACTAATGGATACGGGATGTAAACTCTATAACGGAGGGGAAGTATTTTATTCAGGATGTCTTGTTGAAATCTCTAACGATTTTAAAGCCGGAGCTTTAAATTATCCTAAAGGGATTTATAAATTAAGGACAATGACAGAAGCAGGACAAGCAAAGTTAGAAAATAACATAGGACAAGAAATATTAACAAGTGCAAAAAATCTTGCTACGGCAGAATTTCATAAATTAAAAATGTGACTTGACAAATTACAAAAAAATAATAAATTAAATATATGAGCTATCATATATTACATATTACAAAATCAGGTAGTTATATTTCGATAGATAAAGGTCTTTTATTTTGTAAAATAAAAGATACAGATGAAGTCTATAAACTTCCGATTGATGATATAAAAGCAGTAATAGTCTGTACCCCGGCTGTAACATTTACGAACAATGCAATAGCTTCACTTTTAAAAAATAATGTGGTAATTCAGCATTGCGATAGAGCCTTTCAGCCTGTAGGCTGGAGTGTTCCTTTGGATAGAATTATTAAAACAAAAGTATTTAATAATCAAATCAGCCAGAATGGAGAATTTGAAACAAAACTTTGGAAGAAAATAGTAAAACAAAAAGCATTAAATCAGGCATATGTTCTTGATTTAATTGGTTGTGATACACATAATTTATATAATTTAATAAATAAACCATTAATGAATGAAGCAAATATAGCTAAACAATACTGGCAGGACTATTTTTTCTATTTAAGCGAGCCGATGAAAAGAGAACACAAAAACGCACAAAGTTTTGAAAATGCATGCTTAAACTACGGTTATGCAATAATAAAAACTTTAATTTACCGTGCAATACTGGTACATGGGCTTTTGCCCAATTTAGGTATTCACCATAAAGGTAATTATAAAACGACCCCGCTTGTTTATGACTTAACAGAGCCATTTAGGGCATTTGTGGATATTTATTTATACTATTTTTCACAGAACTATTCTGAAGAATTTGAAAATGAAGAAATACAAGAGAGTGGATTAAATTTATACCAAATTGTTT
>CANPZN010000031.1 GCA_947588785.1 Candidatus Gastranaerophilales bacterium | reverse complement strand
ACGGAAATACTAAAACCGATGAAAATAAGTATAAATAAAGGGATACAACTATATATACTCAACTTAACAAAAGTTAATAAAATATGAAAAAAAGAGAAATAAAAAGAAAACAAAATAAATAAAGTAAAAATGCAATAAAAAAAAGCCGACCATATTAAGGCGGCTACTAGACTTTTTGGGGAGGGAGGTTTTATGGGGCTATTGCCCTTTGTAATATGTATATCGAATTAATTTTTTAAAACTTTAGTTTTTTATTTAAGGAAATTTTTAAATATGTCAAAAAGATTATAATTATTGGTTTTGAACGCTTTATAAAACTTAATATATTGACTCCCTAGAGTATAAATTAATAACATATACTTATGAATAAAGAATTAAAATATAATATTTCTTTTTATATATTTGTTTTATTGATGATAACTATATGGGCATTTATGTTTAATAATATTGACCCTGACTTTTGGGCAAGAATATTGCAAGGTGACGCTTTTCGGCAGTTAGGACAAATATTTAAAACGGATATTTTTTCTTATACTCCTACTCACATATGGCTTGACCATGAGTGGGGTGCGAGTATTTTATTTTCCTATATTTTAAATCATTTCGGATATTGGGGGATATTTGCTACAAGAATTATAATAGTATTTTTAATTTTTTATTTTACTTTCAAAACAGCAAAACTTGAAATTGAAAAAAAATTAAATTTTTTTGATGTGTTGATATTTTCTTTTGCACTAATGTCGCTGCCGACACTGACGGGTTCTTGTTTAAGATGTCATTTTATAACTTTTTTATTTTTTACAATATTTATATATATACTTGAAAGAGTCAGGAAAAAAGACGAAAATAGACTTTTATTTATATTGCCTTCTTTAATGTTAATTTGGGCAAACTGTCACGGTGGCTGCGTAGCTGGGCTCGGCGTATTAGTAATATATTCACTGGGCGAAGCACTTAATAAAAAACCGTTTAAAAAATATTTATTTACTCTATTTGCTTGTTTAGCTGTAATGTTTATTAATCCATACGGAGTTGACTATGTTAAATTTATTTTTATGGCTACAACAATGCACCGACCCAACATAACCGAATGGATAAGTCCGTTTTTAAGCCAAAGCAATTTATTTTTTTCGTTTAAGATAATATATTCAGTGTTTTTTATCGTGCTGCTTTTTAAAATTAAAGATTATAAAAATGATTTTACAAAATATCTTCTGCTCTTTGTTTGTGCTTACTTTTCTTATAAATACATAAAAAATACACCGTTTTTTATATTAGCTTCAATTATATTTTTGTATAAAAGTTTTATTAACCTCAAAACGGATAATAGCGTTAGGATATTTGAAATTACACTTTCTTATGTTTATATGATTTTCTTTTTGCTTTATTCATTAATATTATTTTGGCAAAAACATGATTTATATTATTTATACGAGCAGCCCGTAAAAGAGGTTGAATTTTTAAAAATCAATGATTTAAAAGGCAGAGTTCTTGCACCATTAGATTTAGGAAGCTATATAGCTTATAAATTGTTCCCCAATAACTTGATATATATGGATGGACGATATGAAGAAGTGTATTTTAACAGTGAGAAAGAGCTGCTTGATAAGTTTTATAATGCACAAGAAGGCAGAGAGAAAATATTTTCTGAACCATATAAACCAGATTATATAATAATCCCGACAGACGCAGCCATAAATTTCGTAATACCTGACAGCTATAAGGTTATATATCAGACAGAGTTTTATTTTTTATATTCCGCAATTGATAAATTGAAAGATACGTATTATCTTCCGAGTAAAGATAAAAAATATTACCTTAAAAATGCTTTTAAAAAAGGTTTTGAATTCAAAAAAGCGGATGAAAAAAGTTTGTAGTAAAATAGTTATATGGAAGTAAAATTAAAAAGACCTGAACTTTTATTACCGGCAGGAAGCAGAGAAAAACTTGATTATGCTATTCACTATGGTGCTGATGCCGTGTATTTGGGGATGGTCGATTTTAGCCTTAGAGCTATGCGAAAAGGCGAGCTTATAACTATTGACAATTTAAAAGATTGTATTGATTTAGCACATTCTTTCGGCAAAAAAGTCTATTTAACATTAAATATTTTTGCTTATGATAAAGATATAAAAGGAATGATAGAATGTGCGGAATGTATAAATTATGCAAACCCCGACGCTATATTATTTTCAGACTTTGGTGTATATAACATAATAAAAAAATATATGCCTAAAATACCTTTGCACGTTAGTACACAGACGAATATATTAAACTCTGAAGCAGTTAAATTCTGGCGTGATTTAGGGGCTCAGAGGGTTGTTTTATCAAGAGATTTATCACTTGAGCAGATAGCCGAAATAAAGAAGAAAGTTCCCGATATTGAATATGAAGTATTTGTACATGGAGCTCAGTGCGTGTCATTTTCAGGGCGTTGTTTAATCAGCGACTATATGACAAAAGGCGAACGTAAAGCAAACCATGGAAATTGTTCTCAATCTTGCAGATGGAGTTATAAGCTAGTGGAAGAAACAAGAGAGGGCGAATATTTTGATATAGAAGAAAATGGACAGGGCACACATATCTTAAGTCCAAAAGACTTAGCACTTATTAATTATCTTCCTGAACTTATAGATTTGGGTATAGATTCATTTAAGATCGAGGGTCGAACAAAAAGTCTTTACTATGTTTCTGCTGTTGCAAAAGCATATAGGAAAGCAATAGATGACTACCTAAAGACGGCTAAAATTAATGAAGAAGAAAATTATAACGAAATTATAAAAATAGGCAACCGAGGTTATACAACGGGATTTTATCTGCATAAACCGGATAGTGAAGGCTATAGCTACGATATTTCAAAAGGTTTAGCCGGTGCAGACTGTTTATGTATTTTCCTTGATAAAAAAGATAATATGTTTAAAGTACTGACTAAAAATAAATTTTTATTAAATGATGAAATTGAAATTATAACTCCTTTAGAATGTTTTAAAACAAAGGTAATTAAAATTTATGATGAAAAATCTAAAGAAGAAAAACCATTGTGTAATACCAATGATGAATTTTTAATAGAACTTTTACAAAGCCCGAAAGATTATAAATATGCACTTGCAAGAACAATGGGAGTTAAAAATTTAAGATGATTTTAAAACCCGATTATAATCTTGTATCGTTATTTGATATTGATTTTAAAAAACTAAAATCGATAGGAATAAGTGCCGTCTTATTTGATTTGGACTCAACTGTAATGCCTTCTAAATCAGGTGAATATCCTGAAAATGTAAAAAAGTTATTAAATGAATTAAAAAAAGAATTTCTAATTGCAATAGTAAGTAATAACAAAAAACAAGAATATATATCAAAGGTTCAGGCTATTTCTGATTTTAAGGTAATTGGAAATGCAAATAAACCTAATCCTAAAGTTATGAGAGAATTTTTAAAATCTGTTGATATATTACCGAAAAATACTGTTGTTATAGGTGACAGACCTTTAACTGATGTACTGGCAGGAAAGTTAATAGGAGCTAAAACTATATTAGTTGATTCTATTACAAAAGAAACTGAGAATATTCCTACAAGATTTGTAAGATGGTTGGAACGATTAGTAATAAGAAAATAATCCCCTGACCTTTGATAATATTGAAATTGGTGCGGTGAAATCTTTAAAATTTTCTTGTACAATATTAAAATTTGTAAAAAAATATATATAAATTTTTGAATTTTGTTAATTTCTAAAATTTACGTATATTTAAATTTTTGTTTTTTAAAAAATATACTAAATTTAAAATTTATTATTTATATAGAGAGAGGAATATAATGAAAATTAATAATCAATTTGTTAATAAACAAGATATAAAAAATAAAAAGTTGAATAATACCGAAAAAAATTTAAATAAAAGTAATGAAGAAACAAAAAATAAACTTCTTAATACATTAAAATTATTAGGTATAATGGGTGGAGCTGTAGTTGCAATAGGTTGTATTAAAAATTCAAATACAAATTCAAATATAAAATCTTCTGAATTATCACAAAACAATTCTTCAAAAAAAGCAGATGATAAAAAAGATGATGATACATTTAAAAATGATGATGGTTTTTCACATAATGAAGATAATGTTGATGATAACAATGAATCTGCAAAAATCATATTAGCATTAAGGACTGATGGCGGTTGTGAAGAATTATATGAATTGCCTGACGGAAAAATTTTGACTCCTTCTGAATTCCATTTCCCAGGAATGTACATACCTACAGATTCAACAAAACCTACAGCTATAAAAAATTGTCCAAAAAAATTAAGTGATAATGAATTAGAACAAAATTGCGATACCGGATTAAATATAAATGATGAAAAAAAATCTTTTAATGATGTGGATTATCTAATTGTTAGTGCAATAAATTCAGTGGATGATTCGGGACAAATGTCTGACAATTTATTAAATAATGAAAAATATAAGAATTTATTATCAATGTTTAGATTAAATATAAATAATGATTATGAAGAAATTGAAAGAAAAAATATAAAAGAAGATAATTTGCCTTACTTCTTAATGAGCGTTATGAGTTCTGTTATAGGAAATATAGAACCTTCGACTTCTAAAGATATAGTTTTATTTATAAACGAATTATTAGATAAACTATATCACAATGGCAGCTGTACAAAAATCAGGTATGAAGGATTACTCAAAAATTTAAATAATAATCTGAATAAAAACCAATCTATTTCATATTATTGTTCAGAATCAGATGAAGATATAAATACAGAAGAAAAAAATTACTATGAAGAAGAATGCTTAAATACAGATGAATATGAATATACATAGAGGTATAAATAATAAAATTTTTTCTTTATCTTATTGAAATAGAAAAAATGGTGATAAAAAAATTATCTGCTTAATGTAATATTAAATCAAATTAAGGAGATAATTATGATTCAGGAATTGAATGAAAAAAATTTTGATGAAAATATAAAAGATGGGATAAAATTTGTAGCTTTTACCGCCTCTTGGTGTGGATATTGCCAAAAACAGAAACCGATTTTAAAAGAAATTGCAGATCAAAATATTTGGATAGGTGAAGTTGATCCCGATCAAAATCCTTCATTAGTAGAAAGATATGGAATTAGTGCTTTTCCGTCATTTCTTCTTTTTAAAGAAGGTAAACTGATTGCCCAGTTTATGGGATATAAAACAAAATATGAATTGTTAAATACTTTGCTTGGGTATTTACAATAATTAATTTCGATATCCGATACCGGCACGATAACCGGATAATGTATACATCAAAGGAAGTGCCGGTTCTATCCATTTTAATCCTGATAATAATGAAACAGTTGCTATATCATCTGTATGAAGACCAATGTCTAAAATTTCAGGAGTTCTATCCTTATGAGTCTGTTTTAATAGTTCTTTTTCTAATATATTTTTAGTCTTGTTACATTTATTAAAACAAGGCTCAATTAACTTAGAAGAAATAAAATTTGCAATTTTACTGCCGCCTACAATTCCTGTTGTGATAATTCCCAGAGTCATTCCTATTGCTCGTGAAGCTTTTGATGTTATTCCTGCCTTCTCAGTTATTCCTAATGCAATGCCAGCACCAACATTACACATGAATATATTAGCAAGATATTGATATGCTCCTTCTTCAATTTTAGCAGGTATCTTTTCTTTCCAATGAGGTTTATCAGTTAATCTGTCAGCAAAAATACCTCCTAATATTCCTCCGACTACAGGAACAGCTCCAAATATTGATAAATAACCAATCTCTGAAAATATATCTTTTGCACTAATGTTTTGTGGCGACGGAATTAATTTCTCTAAAAATATCTTTCCTTCTTCAGTTTTGTTTAAATTTTGATACAGTTTTTTAACTTCTTTTAAATTTAATATTTTTTCTTTACTCTTTTCTAAAATATTTGTGATTTCTTTTTCCGGATTTGTATTTTTTATAAAATAATCAACTAATTTTTTATTATTTGATATGATTGAATCGGTATTCAACGGTAATGCTCTGTTTGCCAATTTTGAGGCTATATATGGTGCAGCCAAGGCTGAAATGGCAGTTACTCCTATTGTTATTCCTGTTTTTAATGCTTGTTCTTTTTTATGTTCTTTCTCTGTCTTTTTTACTTGAGATACAGTATATGCTATTGATGTACTTGCAAGTATTGCGGGAATTTTTCTTTGAAATTTTGAAACTAACAAAGGTTGATCTAAAAATTTCCCAAAGGCCTTTATATTGTTCATATATTTTTTTCTATATATCCTTTCTTGAATTTATTAATGTATTCGCTATTTTCATTACAATATTTTTGAAAAGATTCTATTCTTTTAAACAAATCATCAGTAATAACATGTTCAATTTTGCAAGCATTATTTTCTGCTGATTCTTTATCAAGTCCTAATGTGCTTTCAAAAAATGAAGTTAAAGTTTTATGCTTTGTTAATACTTTCTTTGCTTGATTTATCCCTTTTTCTGTAATAATTATTCCTTTATGACCTTCATTTATAATTAAATCTTTTTTTTCAAGTTTTGATAAAGCCTCAGATACAGATGCCCTTGAAATGTTTAATTTTTTGGCTATTACTACAGCTTTTAGTGTTGAGGTTTCTTCTAGTGAATTATATATTATTTCTAAATAATCTTCTAAACTGGCTGATAAATTTTTCATTGTAAAATAATTGTAAGGCAAGCCTGACAATAAGTCAATTAATTCTATTATTTAAAAATCTAACTATACAATACAAAAAACTTAGATTATAATATTAAATTATGAAAAAAATAGCAATAACAGGAAATATAGCGAGCGGAAAATCTACTGTAGAAAAAGTATTAATTTCTCTTGGTTATAAAGTCTTTGATACTGACAAAATTAACCATGATATTCTGGATAATGATATTAATACAAAAAATGAATTAATAAATATTTTTAAAGGATTTGATATACTTGATGAAAAAAAAAATATATCAAGAAACAAAATAGGAAATATTGTTTTTAATGATTATAATTTAAAAAAACAACTTGAATATATTATGCATGCAAAAATATTTGCGAATTTAGATGAAATATATAATGCAAATAAAACGGAAAAATTCATTTTTATTTCAATTCCTTTGTTATTTGAAATACAAGCACAAAATAAATTCGATAAAATTATTTTTGTATCTGCTGATGATAATATTAGGCTTGAAAGACTTATAAAAAGAAACAATTATACCATTGATTATGCGAAAAAACGTATTCTTTCTCAATTGCCGGAAATTGAGAAAGTAAAAAAATCCGATTTTGTGATAACAAATAATAAAGATATTGATAATTTAAAATCTCAAATTGTTGATGTAATTAAACAATTAGAAATAATTTAGTTTAAACAATATTAATTTTATTTGATGTTAATTTTAATATAGAAGATTTATAAAATTCAGTACTTATATTTAAAAATTCACCTAATACAAGAATTGAAAATAAGAAATCTCTAACTTCGTCAATGTTATCATTTGTTTGAAGTGCATTATCCAATAAAGTGGAAAATTTCATATAAATTTTATTAAAATACATGTTTTGAGCTTCTGAAATGTCCATTTTTAAACCTAATTTATTAACACATTCAAACATTTTTAAAATTTTCTCTAATCGGTGTATTTCAAAATTTTTAACAAAATTATAAATTGTTTTTTGAATTTGTTCTGAGAAAATTTTACAAGTAGGTGTTTTATCTATTTCAATTTGGAAAGAAATTGCCTCATTATTTATTTCGGCTGCTTTTTGTATAAGGTTTTCATCAATGATATTTAAGCTGTCTTTAAATAAGTTGTTAAAATCATTGGATAATGTATATTGAGCTGCTAATTTATACTCCATTGGAACATTAATTCCCAGTTTTATCAATTGCATGATAAAACTTTTACCTTCGTTATATACATCACGGTAATTATCAGAGAATTTATTTAATTTATCTTGTAGTGTGGTAAGAAGAATTTTACTTCTTTCTTCTATAAGAATATCTTTAAGTGTAAAATAATCATCTCCGAATATTTTATCTAAAACTCTTATTATTTCTGTTATACTTTCAGATAAATAAGTATTAATAAGTTTTTTTGTAATTTCCGCAGTATTTTCAGTCTCATCAAAATGTTTGATCGAACAATGGAAATCACCTTCAGGAAATTGAATGGCAGCAAATAAGAAATCAAATTTTTCAAGAGTTATTTTTGATTCTATCTCAATTCTGCCTACGGCAAATGCGGTTGAACCTTTTGAAACACGTTTATAAAAATGTTGTTTGATACTATAACAATACAGAGATGTTAAATCATCAAATTTTGTATGCATTGAAGAAATAGCCCAGAGTGCAGCAATTTGTTTGATTGTTACAATTGAAGGTTTAACAAATTTTTCATATACATCTTTCCCGCTGCCATATTGATTAATATTACTTTGAGCTTTGGAAAGAATTTGAAGAAAATTAGTTTCAATATCTTTTGAAGAAAAAGTTGAAGCAATTTGCATTGCCCTTGCTGCGTATTTCATAATTTGAGTTGTTTCTATACCTGAAATTTCAGAGAAAAACCATCCGCAGCTTGTATACATCAACATTGCTTGTCTTTGCATTTCCATTAATTTTAATGCATTTGTTATATCTTGTTTTTCAAGTTTATATTTTTGATTATTTTCAAAGAATATTGATATTTTATTTTTACATCTGTCTAGAATAACATCAATATATTCATTCCTTGCTTTCCAAATATCTTTAAAATAAATACTTGCATTTTCTTCATATATTTTTATTAATTCATCACGTACATAATCAAGAGCTTCTCTCAAAGGTTGTCTCCATTTTTGGTTCCAACCATAACCGCCTCCTGTTGAACAGCCGCAATCCGTGTACCATCTGCCTACACCGTGAGCACAACTCCAAGATGAAACATCTTTTATATCAACTTCATACTGTACACCTTCTTGTTCAAGGAAATTTGCATAATTAGTTATTTCAAAACCTTCATCTTCCGCTCTTAATTTTAATATATATGATAATGCCATATCTCCAAATTTTGTATGATGTCCGTAACTTTCACCATCTGTTGCTATATGTACAAGCTGATTATAATTTCGCTGTGATGATATTCCGTCTTTTAATCTGGATATGAATTTATTTCCGTCTTGCAATAATTCATCAAATGCAACTGATTTTGAAATTGCTCCGTCATAAAAAAACAGATCTATATATTTAGTTTTATCTGATTTCACATAATATCTGTATGCTCTTGCCGGATCAATATTACCCCAGCTGACATCCTGCCAATTTTCACTTCCTATTTTTCGTATTGATTTTGCTTGATATGGTGATAATATAGTAAATTTAATTCCACAATTAATTAAAGCTTCTAATGTATCATTATCACAAGCCGTTTCTGCCAACCACATTCCTTCCGGCTTTCTTCCGAAACGATATTGAAAATCTTTTATCCCCCAAATTATTTGTGTATATTTATCTCTTTCATTTGCTAATGGCAGTATCATATGATTATATACTTGTGCTATTGCATTACCATGACCATTATTTAATAAAGCACTATGTACATCTGCTTTTATAATTCTTTCGTATGTATATGGGCAATATCGTTCCATCCAAGATAATAAAGTAGGCCCGAAATTAAAGCTTATATAAGAGTAGTTATTTACAATGTCCAGGATTTTGTTTTCATTAGTTACTATTTTTGATACGGAATTGGGAGTATAACATTCTGCACATACTCTTGCATTCCAATCGTGAAAAGGATTTGCACTATCTTGAACTTCGATTGTCTCAAGCCAGGGATTCTCTCTTGGCGGTTGATAAAAATGTCCGTGAATAGTTAAATATGCTTTTTTGTTATTTTTCACTATAAACTCCAACTCTTACTTTTTATTATCTTTTGTACTATTTTTCTTAAATAAATTTATAGATTGTTTTATTTAGTATTACTTTTATTTTGTTGAGATATGACTTTAAATATATCTGCATCAAACCAAACGTCACCAAGTGCATTTGAAAATACTTTACCTGATAATTTTATTTTATCACCTTGTTCTAAATCAATATTTTTTTCGGCGACTTCTCGTTTTATAAAAATTTTCATTTCAGAAAGCGGTATTACATGATTGGGGGTATCATCTCTTTTTATTAATATTCCTATATATTTTTCACTGTCTCTGAATGCAGGTTTGTAGTCAAGTCCCAATGAAGAAAAACTTACAAATTCTGCATTAAAAGTAATATTTTTATTTAGATATTTACCTGGATTATTTACAACTTCAACAGGTGAAACATTAATATAATGAACAGCGGGGGCTGTAGAAGATTTAACCGGAGCTGCAGTTGGTGCTGCCATTATAGGATCTGTATTAATTCCGATAAAAATTGCCGTTATTATGATTAATAATGATTTATATACTTTTTTCATAAACACCTCTACATATTTAAGAACTATCTGTATAATATTTTAACATAGTTTAGAAAAAAATTAATATACAAAAGTTTAAATAAAAGTATAGACTGAAACAGTTTTACCGAACGATTAATAAATATTTTTTCGCAACCCCGAAAGAAAGTGTTCGTGTGTTTCAGTCTACATATTTAATATAACTTATTATTTATTTTATTTCACTGGTCGAAAGTATAATTTTATCTAATCCGCTGTAGCAACTTTTTGTCTGCTCGCTTTTTCTCGACTCCACTTTACGAAAGATTCGCTAACGTTCCTTATCACAAAATTTACTCGGACAATTTTAGTATATTATTTTTGATCTGATTTCCCATTTCTGTTGTTGAAACTAATTTCATTCCATTTTGAAAAATATCTTGAGTTCGGAATCCATCTTTCAAAGTTTTTCTTACTGAATTAACAATATCATCGTGTTCTTTATCCATATTAAATGAATATTTAAGCATCATTGCCGCAGAAAGAATTGTAGCAATAGGATTAACAACATTTTTACCTTTTAAGTCCGGAGCACTACCGTGAATAGGTTCATATAAAGCTAATTTTGAATCAGAAAGTGAAGCACTGGGAAGCATTCCCAAAGAGCCTGAAAGTATAGAGGCTTCATCTGATAATATATCTCCAAATATATTCCCTGTAAGAATAACATCAAATTGGCGAGGATTTCTTATAATTTGCATTGCCGCATTATCAACGTACATGTTTGTAAGTTCAACTTGCGGATATTCTAAAGAAGTTTCTTTGACAATATCTCTCCATAACCTTGAAACATCTAAAACATTTGCTTTATCAACACTGCAGACTTTTTTATTTCGCTGCATTGCAACTTTAAATGCAACTTGTGCAATTCTTCTTATTTCACTTTCAAAATAGCACATGTTGTTATATCCGAATAATTCATTGTTCTTTTTTTCTATTCCTTTTGGAGTTCCAAAATAAACATCGCCGGTTAGTTCTCTTATTATCATAATATCTGTGTCAGATACTATTTCTGCTTTTAATGGTGATAAATCGGTTAATTCGGGATAAACTATTGCGGGTCTTAAATTGGCAAATAAATTTAATTCTTTTCTAATCCCTAATAATGCTTTTTCAGGACGCACTTGTGCAGGAAGATTATCATATTTCCAATCTCCGACAGCCCCAAGTAATACTGCATCAGATTTTTTTGCTAAATCTATCGTATTATCAGGAAGCGGATTTTTATATTTATCATAAGCACATCCGCCTATTAAAGCAGGTTCAAAATTAAAATCTGTATTATATTTCTCTGATATGGATTTTAATATTTTTACTGCTTCATCAGTAACTTCTTTTCCTGTTCCGTCTCCTGCTAACAGTGCAATATTATAAGTTTTCATACATCCTCCCTTTATATAATCCGGTGTCTATACTTGATATTGATTGATTTTTCAATATGCAGCTCAATAATTTAAATGTTCGATTCAATTTTTCATCATCACAAAATTTCTTCGGATAATTTTATTATATTAACATAAAATTTGGATGGATATTTAAATTTATCATTGAAAAATTTAATCTTTTTGTCAAATTTCCTCAGACAAAACTAAAAAGCCTCTGATAAACAGAGGCTTTTTTTTATGAAATTCCTTTCCTGATTATTTGTTAAAGTCTATGAAAAGGTCATTAATGCTCTTACCGAGCGAGCAGTGTTTCTAACTTCTTCTTCTGAGTGCATTTTAATTGTATCATCAAGTATTTTGATGGCTTCAGTTTTATCTTTTAGAGAAAGCAGTTCATTTATTGAAGCCATTGCAACTCTGGCACTCAGATCATTTATTCCTTTTCCTTTAGAAATTAAAACGACTCTTAATGATTCGTGAGTATTTTTCTTAATTAGTGTTTGGGCTGTTAATTCTCTAATTTCATCATCAGGTGAATTAGTTCCAAATTCTGTTAAAAGCTCTATTGCAGCTTGTGAATCTTTATGTTCTCCTAAGGCTGTAATAATATTACGAATCTTTTTATTATTTTCCATGTTCTCCCCTCTCTTTCTTACTCTATGCTGCTGTTTCCGTTGGCGTTAACTCACTCCATAAATTTTTGAGTTCTTCAACGGGCTTATTTGTTAAATTTTTGACACTATATTGTCTATCAGGGAAAATTCGATTTTTGATTCCTTCCATGTCAAATTTTACTTCTGTATTTCCTATTCTTTCGATTGTATCGAAAACATTTGTTGTAATCTTTTTGCCAAAAGATACAACTGAATTCATTCTTGACTTAAAGGCTTCATTAAAATTATTTATACCGCTTACAACTGCACTTGCAAATAATTTGCTTTTTTCAGATATATTTTTACCTATTGATTGTTTTGAACTTTCAAATACATCTGCTTGTATTACATTTCCTTTAAAACTTACTCCGAATGGATTTGTTGCAAGCTGATTTTTTTCTATATTGTTTGGCTGGACATTGGTTTGAGCAGATTTTACTTTGTGTAAACTGATTTTACCTATTTGCATATTGATCCTTTCTTATTAATTCCTTAACAATTTGTATTTAAAGGTTATCATATTTACCCCTTTTTAATATCGTACTTTTGATGTAAAAAATAATTTAACTTTGAAAGTATATACAAATTAAATACTCCTTTTAGAGGAGTTATTTTTTATAAATCAGTGTTTGTTATTTTCATTTCTGTATTTCCGCTATATATTGACTTGCAGCTCTTTTTGTTGTAGTCATTTTAAATAAAAAATTTACGATTTCTTTTCTCTTATCTTATTAAATGTCTGAAAGAAAGCAAATTTTATGAATGTTGGCACTAAAATCTGGCATTGTATCATTTTATTAATGTTAAGAAATATTTTACAATGCAGATAATTTTTAAAGTATTTAATTATAAATACCGATATATATTTTACTAAGAAAATCTCAATGAAAATTTGTTATCAAATAATGATACAAAACATAAAAAAGTAGTGAAAATAGTGATTCTTTAAGAAATTGTATACTTGTTAAAATTTAAGAAGATATTAGATTAAAAATAATTAACAATCAAGCACAACTGATAGAATTTAGTATAAAAAAAGGAAATATATGAACGATTTTAGTCAAAATTTAGCAAAAAACCTAGAACTGTTTTTACTTAGTTTCAGAGAAGATATTATCAAAGGACTGGAAGTATATTTACTAATAGATGAATAATTTACTATGTCCGAAAAAATTTCAAGAGAGACTGCGAAAAGTTCCGACACCGGATTAATTCATCTGTAAAAGATTTTGATGTCAATGATATATCATTTTAAATAAAAATTGTATTTTTTCTCATCTTTTATTGTTGTAGTAGCACCGTGACCGGGATAAACAATAGTATTCTCATTTAGAGTTAATAATTTAGTTTTTATTGAATTTATTAATGTATCAAAATCTCCGTCATAGAAGTCAGTTCTTCCTATAGATCTTTGAAATAATGCATCTCCTGTAAATAGTTTTCCGTCAATATAATAACTGAGGCTTCCTGCGGAATGTCCGGGAGTATGAAATATTTCTATTTTATTTTTACCCAGATACAATTGAGAATCTTCATCTATAAAATCTTTGATTTCAGGTGGTGTCGATTGTTTATTAACTTTGAAAAATCGCATTTCTTCTTTTAATTTTTCAATATGAGAAATATCATCTTTATGCATATATACTGGGATATTAGGGTATAATTGAATTGCTTCCGATTCACCTAAAACATGGTCAAAATGTCCATGAGTATTTAATATAAATTTTAATGTAAATCCTGATTGATCTATGAATTCTTTTATTTCAGAGAATGAACCTCCAACATCAATTAATAAAGATTCTTTTGACTCGTTATCCATAAGCAGGTAAGTATTAACTTCAAAAGGTCCAGTATGATATATTTTTAGTTCCATTGATATTTCTCCTCGGTTGTTTATTAGTATAACATATTCATAAAAATATATTATTATGATATTTTATTTTTATGAATACTTATACAAAAAAAATAACAGCCATTGAATCAGAAAAAATAAAAAATATACTTGAAAAAAAAGGAGCTGTTTTTGATCAGGTTCAATATTCCATTTGGCGTGCAAAAACATCTTTATATCAAGTTATTTATTATTCTAGCGGTAAATTATTAATTCAAGGAAAAGATATTTCTTCAATTGTTAAATTTATTGATGAATCCGCCCAATTTGAGGATGAAAATAAAATATCAAATGTATCATCGTTGGAAGGGAAATATATTGGTACTGACGAATCCGGAAAAGGAGATTTCTTTGGCCCGTTGATTATAGCCGGTGTTCAGGTAGATGAAACTAATAAGCAAAAATTTATTGATTTGGGAATTAAAGATAGTAAGAAACTTGATGATAAAAAAATAATGGAATTAGCTTCAAAAATAAAAGCCAATGCAATTCATTCAGTTATAACAATTACTCCTGTAAAATATAATGAATTATATAGTAAGTTTAATAATTTAAACAAACTTTTAGCTTGGGGACATGCAAGAGCGATTGAAAACATATTAGAAAAATCACCGTGTAAACTTGCTTTGGCTGATAAGTTCGGAGATGAGAGTCTTATTCAAAATGCATTAATGACAAAAGGAAAAAATATATCATTGAAACAAATGGTTCGAGCTGAATCTGATATTGCGGTTGCAAGTGCTTCCGTCATCGCCAGAGCAGAATTTGTAAAAAGAATGAGTGATTTATCTAAAAAATATGAAATTTCTTTTTCAAAAGGAGTTTCAGAAAAGGTTATAGAACAAGCTAAACAATTTATAAACTTATATTCTATAGATAGAATGAATGAAATTGCGAAATTACATTTTAAAACTATGTCTGAAAAAATTCTGAAATAGATTAAAAAACGATTGGAAAAAACAGCAAACGAAGTGATTGACAATACCTTTTAAAAACACCACTCCAAAATTTCGCTTAGAATCCACTTCGTTTCAAATATTTGTTTTGTAACGTTCCTTATTGCGATATTTTCTCGGACAATATTTTTCATCTTATTCTAATTCAAGAATTTTTTTATATAATTCTTTTTGTTTGTCACTTATAACAGATGGAATGTTTATTATAATTTTTACGTTTAAGTTTCCAAACCCTCCGTTTTTTTTAGGCAGACCTAAATCTTTGAGTCTTAGAGTTTTTCCGTTTCTGGTAACAGGAGGAATTTTTATACTAATAATTCCGTGTAAAGTTGAAATATCTTTTTTGCAGCCTAAAACAGCTTCAGCAGGTGTGATTTCAACATTTTTAGTAATATTTTCATTATCTATTAAATATTCATTGTCTTTAAACTTAATAATGAAATATAAATCACCTTTACGCCCGTAATTATCTATTTTTCCTTCGCCTTTTAATCTTATTTTTTGACCTTCTTTTACTCCTTTAGGAATTTTTACGGTTAATGTTCTGGATTTACTAACAATTCCTGTTCCTCCGCATTCACTGCAAACAGAACCTGCACCTGAACATTTCATACATTTTTCAACGGTATTCATCTTAACATTAATAGGTTTATCACCCATTAAATCTTTTGCGGTAATATTTAATTCTTGAGTTATGTCAAGATCATTTTCTTGCGGATTTGTGTTATGGCAATTTCCGGAGCAGCATCCGCTATTAGCTTGAGTTTTTCTGGAAGCTCCCGAAAAAAGATCTTCATAAGAAAATCCTGATGATCTTGAAGATCTTTTTGATTTATGCCCACCCATTAAATCTCCAAAGATTGAGCTGAAAAAATCAGAAAAATCTCCCATATCCGTAAAACTTTGAGAATAACCTCCGCCTTGATTAAAGCCAAAACCTTCAAAACCGGGTGGCGGAGTGAAATTTGCACCTTGCTGCCAATTAGCTCCAAGACTATCATAACGGCTCTTTTTCTCTTTATCGGATAATACTTCATAAGCTTCATTTATATCTTTAAATTTGTTAACGGCATCTGGTGATTTATTTACATCCGGGTGATACTGTCTTGCCAATTTCCTATATGCTGATTTTATTTTTGCTTCTGTTGCATCACGTTCAACACCAAGTATTTTATAATAATCTTTATATTCCATTTAATAATCTCCTTATTATGATGATAATATAAAAAAATACTTGTAATTAAATATTTAATTTTTTTTTAATTATGTATTAACAAAAATAATGTTTTTTAATATCATATAAATGTTATGAAATTAATTGGAATTTTATTTATATTATTAATATTTAATAGTGTAGTATTCGCTTCGGGAGAATCTTCAGATTATTTTAGAGATGATCTGAAATTTACCGCAATTAAAACATCTCAACAGTTAATAAATAATCAAACAGATAAACCTGAATTGCAAACAGAACAAAAAAAAACTAATTTATCCAATGAGCTAATTTTAAATGACAGGGTATTAAATTTGATAAAATATCAAAATATGCCTATACGCCCTAACGAAATTGTATATAGTGAAGCACAAACTGACATTAGTGTAATAAATCCGAAAGCTTCCGGAAATGTTAATGCACACTACCCGGGATTAAGAGGCCCTAATCAATTGATTATTTATACACCTGAATTCGGTTTAAGAACAGGAACAAATGAATTCGGAACTGAGGCTATAGTCGAAAATAATATGGTTGTAAGTTTAAACGGGGCAGATTCTGTTATTCCTAAAAATGGGTTCGTAATATCAGGTCATGGTCGTGCAAAAAAATGGATTCTGCAAAATATTCAAGTTGGTTCAAAGGTATACATTGACTATGCTTTTAATCAGGTAAAAGTTTTTTTGACACCTGAAAGTCTGATCTTCTGCGTAAAAGAAAGATTAAAAAATATTGAAAATCTACTGCAATACTATAAAAATATAGACCAGTTCTATGATTGTAAAAAAGCCCAAGAATATATAAATTCAACAAAAGAATGTCTTAAAAGGGCTGAAAAGAAAAAAGAAAAAACAAAAGAATACATTAATGAGGCTATGGATGATCTAAATCAAGCCATGAAAAATATTTTGCCTTATTACGAAAATGAACTAAAAGGAATTTGGCTCAGACCAACAGAAACTTCTCCTTCTAAAATTGAAAAATCTTTGGATAAACTCGAGAAATCAGGTATTACAGATATCTTTTTAGAAACATATTATCATGGTAAAACTATATATCCGAGTGAATATTTAAAACAATGCGGAGTAATATCTCAACGAGAAGAATTTATTGGTTTTGATCCTTTAGAAGTTTGGATAAAAGAAGCTCATAAACGGAATATGAAAATTCATATATGGTTTGAATCATTTTATGTCGGAAATGATAATCCTCTAATAACTCCGAATCATATATTGAATGTTAATCCTTCCTGGTCAAACAAACGTTTGTTTAATTATAATTCAGAAATTCCGGTAGCTTCATTATCAGAACATAACGGCTATTTTTTAGATCCGGCAAATATAGAAGTACGACAATTCTTACTGGGATTATTATCTGAAATAATTGAAAAATATAATCCTGACGGAATAAATCTTGATTATATCAGATATCCTCAAACTGTTGATCCGTCTTATTCTAATTATGCTTCCATGAATTGGGGCTATACTCAATATGCAAGAAATGAGTTTAAAAATTTATATGGTATTGATCCTATCGATATTCAATACGGAACAATTGAATGGGAAAATTGGAGCAATTACAGACAAAATCAAATTTCAGATTTCTTGATAGAGGTAGGAAAAATAACAAAACCTAAAAATATAGTATTAACGGCTGTTATATTTCCTGATTTGAAAAAATGTATTTCTACAAAAATGCAAAATTGGAAATTATGGTCAAAAAATAATTATATAGATGGGCTAACTCCATTACTTTTGACCGGTGATAAAAATACTGCGGAAATGTTATTAAAAGATGTAAAAAGAAATATTTCAGCTTCAACAAAAATATATCCCGGAATTTTTGTTACATTTATGGATGGAAGTTTGGATGATTTATTAATTCAGATTCATAAAACAAGAGAATTTAATTCAAAAGGTACAGTTTTGTTTGATTTTGCACATTTAAAAGATAATTATGCCGATGCTTTAATAACAAGAGTATTTAATCGTTCTTATGAACAAAAAGATAATAAGAGTAAGAAATTGGATATAAATCAAGAGAAAATCAAAGATGAAAAATCCGACAAAAAGAAAAAGAACCGGAGAAATAAAAATGACTAATATTAAATTTACAAAAATGAACGGGCTTGGTAATGATTTTATAATATTAGATTATGAGGAATACAAAAAAACAAAAAAACTCCCTTCAGAATTAGCTATAAATTTATGTAACAGAAATTTTGGAATAGGAGCAGATGGTTTAATAATTGTAAATCCGGAAGTTAAAAATGCGGATATAGGTTGGATATTCTATAACTCTGACGGCTCTTTGGCACAAATGTGCGGAAATGGTATAAGATGTTTCGCAAAGTATATTTATTCAAAAGGAATTATAAATAAAAAAGAATTTTCTGTTGAAACAAAAGCCGGAATAATTGTTCCGCAGATATTAAATGATGACATAATTAGGGTAAATATGTCAAAACCTATATTAGATCCGAAAAAAATTCCTGTTAAAATTGATAATAATCTGAATTTTCCCCTTAAAGTTTCTGATAGAGTATTTATTGCAAATGCTGTTAGTATGGGGAATCCTCATTGCATAATAATGACAAATGAAGATACAAAACAGCTTGCATTAAAATACGGTGCTGAAATAGAAAAACATGTTTTATTCCCCGAAAAAACAAATGTTGAATTTATAAAAATATTATCAAGGGGAGAAATTAATCTTGATGTTTGGGAGCGTGGTTGTGCCATAACTTTAGCTTGCGGAACGGGGGCGTGTGCAAGTGTTGTTGCTTCAATTTTAAATGGGGTGTGTGATAATAAAGTAAAAGTAAATCTTCCGGGTGGACAATTATTTATTGAATGGAACGGAACAAAAGATAATATTGATTTTGATGTTTATATGTCCGGTAGAGCTGATTTTTCTTTTTATGGTGAAATT
>CANPZN010000030.1 GCA_947588785.1 Candidatus Gastranaerophilales bacterium | reverse complement strand
TGCTTTCTGAATTTTGCAATATTAATGCCTATTAATTTTCTTTTTTCAACTATATTAAACATAAATATATTGTGAACCAAAAAGCTATATTTGTATGTAGCCTATTTGATAACAAAAATACTAAATCTAAAATTTGCCTTGGGGGGGGGTAAAAATGGTATAATTATTTTGTTTACATACAAAAGTGTTGTAACAGATAAAATAGTTAGAATTTGATGATGAGTTACGAAGAAGAAAATAAAAAGGCAGAAAAGATAAATAAGCAGGGTTTGTGGAAAAATTTGTTTGGGTTAAAATCAACACAACG
The DNA here is from genome assembly GCA_947588785.1 of Candidatus Gastranaerophilales bacterium. GTDB lineage: Bacteria > Cyanobacteriota > Vampirovibrionia > Gastranaerophilales > Gastranaerophilaceae > Avigastranaerophilus. The sequence continues at coordinate 20,030 of CANPZN010000030.1, read as the reverse complement.
AACTGTTGGAATGAAGTCCAATAACAAATTTTTTAATTTTGTCAGGCATAGACTGACCTACGGGCTTATATTTATATTTATTTTTAATATTGTAAATTATTTTCTTGATCATAATAAATATTTTAGTGTTAAAGAAACAGCAAAATTGAAGCAACCAAGAATAGAAGCTAATTCTTCTTTAATGTGCAGTGATAAAGTTTTAATTACAGGAAGATATAAAAATTTTCCGTTTGAAAGCCGACTTAAAACAACTGAAATATATGATCTAAAAACTAATAAAGTCATAAAAAGACCAGATATGAATTTTGCTCATACTTAGTATGAGCAATTCATATTACCTTCTTGTGAAGTTTTAATTGCTGATTCAGAAGGACAAATAGAATCATATAATCCACAGACTAACAATTTTGAAATTTGGAATGTAAAACCAGAAATTTTTAAAAAAGGTGGTCAAAAACCAACATACACTTTGCTTAAAGATGGGAATATTCTCATTTCGGGAGGGGAACACAGTTATAATGGCGAAAATTATTCGTATTACACCTTTCCATTTGCAGAAATTTTAAACACAAAAACAAGAACAATTACAAAAATAAATGACTTACCTTTTCCCTTAGCTGAACATATGTTCTTTTATGACAAAGATGGAAATGTAATTATTTTCGGAGGTAAAAAAACTGATTTTTACAAAAATAGAAAACGCATTATTCGTGAAGTGAAAAATCATAAAGTAATAGAAAAAACAATTGATGAAAAAAATGTTAGAGAAATTAGCGGAAATATTCACTTAATAAAATTCAATAATAAGAATAAAACATTTAATATAATAGGAACCAATTCTGAATTAACATATACACGTGCTGTTTCTATGTATATCTTATGGAAGATGAAATTTTATTTGTTGGAGGATATCATAATTATCCTAATTATGATGAAAGAATTGATTTATATAATATAAAAACAAATACAAATAAATCCATATAGAGAATGTTAAGTGATAAAAAATTACCTCAAAAAACAAAAAGAATTTTTGAAAATAATAAATTATTGTTTTTTGAATTCAACTTTATTTTTCCGACCAGAATTCTTATCTTTGACATAAATAAAAATAAAAAAGTTTGGACTAATAATGAAAATTTTAATGCTTTTGAAAAACGAATATTATTGAAACATATAAATAATATTCAATCAATTAAAAATAAAGAATATTTGCTATTTAGTAAGAAAAAAGTATATCGAATAAAAATGAAATAATGATAAGGAGAGTTTTTATGACATGTGTATTAAAAGCAAGTAGGTTGGGTTTTAACCCAACAACAATAAATACATAGTTTCATTATGAATTATTATAAAGATATTCAAAATATATCATAGAAACTAACAATAATTACTTAAAAGTTCGATTGCACTTTTTTTATATTGTGGTGTTGTATGTGTATATCTTTTAGTAACAATAACCCTTGAATGTCCTAAAATTTCTTGTACAGAGTAGTAGGGTAGACTTTAGTCTACCATTCATCTAAAAAGAGGTAGACTAAAGTCTACCCTACTGCCTTTATTATTCGTATTTTATTTAATGTTTAATATTGTTTTACAGATATTATTCAAATTCGTTAAGGAGTAAGAAGAAAGTAAATATATCATTTAAATTTTCCGTAGGGTACCAATAGAGCCGATTTAAAGTTGGATTAACGGAATTTCGTACAGCCGAAGGCGGACTGGCTTGCACAAAAGGAATTTTGAGATAAATATAAATAAGTTAAACCAAATTATAAAGGTGCCGCTGCACCGAACCCGAGAATATGAGGACGAGCTGAACGACAAACGAAGTGCAGTGAAGCACTCGTCCGAAGAAAGGAAAATTCAAGATAACAAGCACAAGGTTGCAACAATAGATTAAATAAAATCGGAATTTTTATATGTGAATTTATTTGAAAAAATTTAAAAAAAATATTAAAATCAATTTATGAAAAAAGTAATTGCATATATTCATACTCATTGGGATAGAGAATGGTATAGAGAATTTGAAGAATTTAGATTAAGACTTATTGAAGTATTTGATAATATTCTTGAAATGCTTGAAAATGATAAAATACCTTGTTTCTATTTTGACGGACAAACAGCTGCAATTGAAGATTACTTGGAAATAAGAAGCGAAAAACTTCCTTTAATAAAAAAATTAATAAAAGAAAAAAAATTACATATCGGACCATTTTATTGTTCATCAGATAGTTTTTTAGTTTCGGGGAAATGTTTACTAAAAAATCTTGAATTAGGAATAAAAAAATCAAAAGAACTTGGAGAAAGTGATTTTATAGGATATATTGCGGATAGTTTCGGACATAGTAAAGACATTCCGTTATTGTTAAAACATTTTAATATAGATAAAGCCATTTTATGGCGTGGTTTAGGAGATTTACAAGCGGATCTCGATTGGAACGGAATAAAAGTCACAAATCTTATACAGGGATATTTTCAGGATTTTTTAAATCTTGATAAACCAATTGAAGAAACAGCTCAAATGTTAAAAAAATATCTTGATAAAATTGCATTGAAAAGTAATGAAGTTATACTATTACCAATTGGTGCAGATCATTTAGCCGTTTCACAAGAACTGCAAGCAAAAATAAAATTATTAAATGAAATATATGAAGACTATAAAATTGAAATAAAAACTCCCTTTGAATATTTTAAAGAAATAAAAACCAGAGAAAAACTCGAAGGTGAACTATTGGAAAATAAACGTAATTTTATTTTGCCTGGTGTATATTCAACCAGGCTATACATTAAGCAGGCAAATGCATATTCAACACATATTCTGTCAGATATTGCCGATCCTTTAGAACAAATTGCCGAAAAATATTATAAGGTTAAAAACAGACAAAAAGAAATAAATTACGCATATAAATTATTAATAAAAAATCACGCACACGACAGTATATATGGCTGTAATGTGGATAATGTCTGCAGTGAAATTATGGAACGCTATAAAAAAGTTGATACAGTAGCTAACGGAATAATAAAAAGAACAATAAGAGATCTAACGGATAAAAATGGCACTCTTGCCGTAATAAACTTATCAAAATATCCATATTGCGGGCCGATAAAGATTATAACAGAAAAAAAACAGATCGCATTAAGAAATTGCTATGTTTTCGAGGAGCAAGACCATCAGTTTTCGGAATTGCTGACATTAAATGCAAACAACCAAACAGGTGAGCAATGTAACTGTGATGATGAGCAATCTGCAAAGTGCAACACCAGATTAAATTTAAAACCGTTTAAAATAGGTCAACATAAAGGTTTTACGGATGAAAAACTTTATAATATAAATCAAATCCCTATAACTGAAGATTATACCACTCTATATGAATATGTAATTGATGTTAAAAATATTCCCGCTATGTCATTGGTTCATTTAAATGAAAAAAATATCTGTAATGAAACATACTTAAAAACAGGTGAAAATTTTATAGAGAATAAAAATATAAAACTTGAAATTCAAGATGGAAAAATTAATCTTACGGATAAACAAGAAAATAAAATATATAAAAATTTTATTGTAATAACAGATTTAGCTGATATTGGTGACAGTTATAATTTTGGAGCATTAAAAAATGATAAATTAACAGAAGCAAAACTTAAATCTGCAAAATTAAAAAGATCAGATCCAATAATGGCAGTTATGAAATTAATATTTCAAATTGATATACCGTCAAAATCAAATAGAGATGGAAGAAGCAAAAAAATATATAAGCATAATATAAATATAGAAATAACATTATTTAATCAATCAAAATATATTGAATTTAAAGTAAATTGGAATAATAGAAGTAAAGATCATACTTTAAAAATAGGATTTAATTTAAAAGAAAAGATATATTCAACAATAAATGAAGATTTATTTTCAACAGTTGAAAGGAAATTTGATCCTGATTTTAATATAAATGGATATATACCAGCCCCAAGAGGGAAGGAAATAAAACCGAATACATCGCCAATGCAAAGATTTATGATGACACAAGGTTTTGGACTTGTTACAAAAGGTCTGACGGAATATGAAATAGAAAATAATACTGTTAATTTAACATTATTAAGGGCAATAGGAATAATATCCAATCAATATAACCCTACAAGAGGAACTCCGGCCGGGCCGCCGATAGAAACACCTGATATGCAATGTTTAGGAGAAAATAAAGCGGAATTTGCAATTACATTTACAAATTCAAAAGAAGAAATGTATAAAATAGCCGAACAATATTATGGCAATTATATAGTATTAGAAACAAATAAATCGGATACAACGTATAAATTGTAAAAATAATAGAGTTGATTTAATGTTTTTTTCAAGCTAATATCATAAAGTAAGGTAGTGGATTTTAAGATAGTTTGAAATAAAAATGCCTTTGGAGGAAAAGAAAAAGATGTCAAAAAGACGTGTAGTTGTAACAGGTATGGGATGTGTAACACCATATGGGATTGGTGTTGATAAATTATGGACAAATCTTATAAATGGAAAAAGTGGAATAAAAGAACATAATCTTAATAAAGAAAAACACCTGGTAAAAATTGCAGGTCAAGTTCCGGTAGATTTAAATATTGAAGCATATATAGATCCGAAAGAAGCAAAAAGATTAGATAAAAGTATAATATATGCATTAATAGCAGCACAAGAGGCAATAGAAGATTCAAAATTAGATTTAGAAAAAGAGGACAGAACCCGTATAGGGACAATAGTTTCAACAGCAGCAGGCGGATTGGTAGTAGTAACAACCGGATATCAAGAAATGGTAAGTAGAGGATTTCATAAATGTTCACCATTTACAGTTCCAATGATGATAGCAAATATGGCGTCAGGGAAAGTATCAATAAAATATGGATTAAGAGGCCCAAGTAAAGCGGTATTATCCGCTTGTGCGACAGGAGCACATTCCGTAGGAGATTGTTATAGGACGATTCAATATTCAGATGCCGACATAATGGTAGCCGGAGGAGCAGAATCAAGTGTATGCGATTTTGGAATAGGTGCTTTTACCAGTGCAAGAACACTATCTAAAAGTAATAGACCGCCGGAAGAAGTATCAAGACCATATGATAGAGATCGTGACGGATTTGTTTTATCAGAAGGCGGTGCAGTACTTATATTAGAGGAAAGAGAACATGCACTTGCAAGAGGAGCTAAGATATATGCGGAAATAACCGGATATGGTCAAAGTTCCGATGCATATGATATGGTAGCCCCTGATCCTGAAGGAAGAGGAGCTGAGTTGGCTATTCGGAATTGTCTGAAAGAAGCGAATAAGAGTCCAAAAGATGTGGATTATATTAATATGCATGGAACGAGTACGCATTTAGGTGATTTAGCCGAATCAAAAACGGTTGCAAGAATATTCGGAGATCGAAAAGAAAACGATAAATTAAGCGTTAGTTCAACAAAATCAATGACAGGACATATGCTTGGAGCCGCAGGCAGTGCGGAAGCAATTGTAGCTGTAAAAACTATAGAAAAAGGAATTATTCCTCCTACTATTAATATTGTAAATCTTGATCCTGAAGTTCCGGATTTGGATTATGTACCTAATAAATCAAAAGAAAAAGATGTAAAAGTTGCTCTTTCAAATTCATTTGGTTTCGGCGGACATAATGCAGTTTTAATGTTTGAAAAGGCATTATAAATTTCTATTAATCAAAAGGATAATAAAAAAATAATAAGTAACATAGTATCTTAAGCAGTTGTAATAACTGATTATAGGTTTTATACCTAATTTATTAATTAACTGTTTAGGGCTATTATGCTTATAAAAAGAATTGGGATTTATAGTATTATTCTACTTTTTTCAAGTATTAATACAACATTTGGAGCAGATGTAAATAATTATGATTCATTTTTAGAAGTATATTCTTCTAGTGAAGGAGACAGTGAAATTAATGTGCAACAAGACTTAGATGCTCATTGTTCTTTAGGCTGTCCCGGGAAGAAAAATATGGAAATATATGGAAATAATCATAAAATGAATGGTCACAGCTGCAGTGGAATACAAGTAGATAATGGAAATTCATTAAATATTGAAGAATTGGACGCAGAAAATTTTCATTCCACAAGTGGAGCTGTAGTAGAAAATAGTAATGGAAAGATTTATGAATTAAAAGGGAATTACAGAAAAAATTATGTTGAGGATGATGGTGGTGTAATTCATAATGATGCATTTATAGAGAAAATAGATGCTACTTTTAGTAATAATAATGCAAATAAAAATGGCGGTGCAATTTGTAACAATGGCAGCATAAATGAATTAAAAGGCAGTTTTACTGACAATACTGCCCAAGAAAGTATGGGTGGAGCAATATTTAACTTTGGTCAAATAAAAGAAATAAATGCATATTTCAAAAATAACAGATGTAATACAAGTGATGGCGGAGCTATTTTAAATTACGGACAGGTACAATCGATAAAAGGTGATTTTGAAGATAATTATGCGGAAGGAAATGGCGGTGCTATTAATAATGCAGGTACAATAGAGAGTCTAAATGGGAATTTTAAAGGGAATTCTTCATCAGGTGATCATTATGAAGACAGTTTTAAAGGTGGCGGAGCTATAATGAACTTTGGTAATATAAATAAACTTAGCGGTAAATTTGAAGATAATACAACGAAAGGTCATGGCGGAGCTATAAGTAATTATTACGGTGTAATAAATTTGATTTCAGATGAAGAAGAAATTATATTTAACGGAAATAAAGATAGTGAAGGTTCAAATGCAATATATAATGACAGTGGAGTCATTAATTTTGAAGCAGGTAATTATGATATTGTAATAAATGACGGAATTACAGGAGGAAATACAAAATCTCAATTTGATTCAGTTATAAATATAAATCAAAATAGTAATGGGAATGTGGAAATAAATAATAATGTATCTAATAATGTAGTAAATATGTATAATGGAACTTTAAGATTTTCTCAAGCCGGGCAAGATACAAACAAAAGTCAGGGAAATTTTTTAGATAACGTAAATTTTAATTATTATGGCGGCAGTATAGATTTAAGGAATAATAATATACAGAATACGAATCTGGGTAATTTAACATTATATTCGGATATGGATTTAAAATTAGATGGTGATTTTGAAAGTCCAAAAGTAGATACGATAACAGTAGATTCATTTAATTCAAATGATAATCATATCAATATATCGGATATATGGTTAATGACAACGACCGATAGGAAACGATTTAGTGTAAATCCTTTTGGTGAGACAATGTCGGAAGAAATGCATAAACTTTTAGCTGAATCTGTATTATATACGGCAGGAGATGTAATTAATTCACCCATATACAAATATAGAACTTATTATGATCCGATAGAAGGATTAATATGGTTTGAACGAATTGAAGGAGTAGATATATATAATCCTTCAATACTAGCGGCTCCGGTAGCTGCACAATTAGGGGGATATTTAAATCAATTAAATTCATACGAAGAAGCATTTAGGAAAATGGATATGTATATGTTAATGCCCAAATCAACGAGATATACACTAAAATATCGAAACAAATATGCTCAAAACGGAATTATTTTAACCAGTTCTGCAATAAAATACCGCAGTAATTACGGCTGGTTAAGACCGTATTCAATATTAGAAAATGTAGCATTAAAAAATGGCACAAGAGTTTCAAATACAGCTTACGGATCATTTTTTGGCTTTGAATCGGATTTTAATGAAATGAAAAGGGGCTGGGAAAACGTATGGGGAATTTATGGCGGATATAACGGTTCACATCAGGCATATAAAGGCGTAGGAATTTATCAGAACGGAGGTACCTTTGGTGCATTAACAATGTTGTATAAAGATAATTTTTTTACCGGACTCACCGTAAACATAGGTTCAAATGCTTGTGAAGCAGATACTATGTATGGTAAAGATAATTTTAGTATGATAATGGGCGGAATTGCTTCAAAAACAGGTTTAAATTTTGAATTATCAGACGGAAAAATTATTATCCAGCCAAACTATTTAATGTCATATACATTTGTCAATACATTTGATTATACAAATCAAGCAAAAGTAAAAATAAAATCAGACTTATTAAATGCAATACAAATATCACCAGGTATTCAAATAGCAGGAAATTTTCAAAAAGGTTGGCAGCCTTATGCCTCAATATATATGACTTGGAATATTATTGATAAAACAAAATTTAAAGCTAATGATATATCATTACCTTTATTGAGTGTTAAACCATTTGTAATGTATGGAGTCGGAATTAGAAAATTATGGGAAGATAAATATAGCGGATATTTTCAAACTTATGTAACAAATGGTGGAAGAAATGGAATAGGAATGCAAGTTGGCTTTCGTTGGCGTCTAGGTTTGTAATTCAGAAGCTTTTTTTATTTGCGAATAGAAATCTGTTAGTTCATTATAGAATTTTTTGGGGAAATAAACAGGAGAATATGTTAGAGAAACAGCCATTGGCTTTATTTTAATTTCATACAGATCGTTAATAAATGTATTAAAATTATAAAAAAGTTGTTCTTTAGAAATATTTTTGTTATTGATATTGTTAAAAGTATCAAATCCGCTGTTGCAAAAGTAATCAGCGTCTACACTCAGAAGTATTTCTTTTCCGTTTAATATTTTTAAATTGTTTGTACAAATTATATATATTGATATTTTTTTTAAATTGGTAAAATCAACAGAAGTCATACCAAATTTTTTAAAATTATTATTCAAATAATTAATTCTTTCCCGAGTAATTATTTCACCGGATGTGGGATGCATGAAGATTTCTTCATGATTAATTTTGTTTAAATCAACATTTATAGTATCAAATCCGAAAAAAGGACTATTTATTTTTAAATCTTTTTTTGTTTCAAATTGAACTTTATAAATTGGATCATCTTTAATATAATTAGGAATTATCCAAAAAAATTCAGTAATATTTAAATTTCTAAAACAATAATTAACCCAGTTTGCAATTGTATATTCAGTATTTTTTGAGTTTGAGTAAATATCGGAATGAGTATCAAAATTAACTAAAGTTTGCAGATTTTTTTCGGATATATCGTGATATTTTTGAAAAACATTAATAGCTTCATTGTGGTTAATATTAATTTCAACAAATGAATTTTTAAATATATCTTTTAATTTATTGATAGATTGCATTATATTATTATATGACATAAAAATGATCTGTTCAACAATAAAATATATGTTATTATGAATGTATGTTTGATAAAAAAATAAAATTTTATTTACCCGACTTATTTACTAATTTTTATTTAAATAGATTTTTTATATCTTTACAGTCTAAGTATCCGCAATATTACAATGAAAATATTACAATATCCGGAGTATATGGTTCATTTCCAAAAATGTTATGGGGTATAAAGTTATCAAAAAAACTCTGTAATTTAAAAAATATTGATTTAATTATAAATTTCTATAATCAAAATAATATTTCAATAAATTTTTTATTTTATAATAAATATTTAAAAAATGAACATTTGTTTGATCAATATTCAAATTTAATATTAAAAAAAGCACATAATTTATTAAATACGGTAATATTATATTCTGATGATCTCGCATTATATATAAAAAACAAATATCCTAAATATAAAATTATTAAAATAACAACACCAGCGGAATTAAATAAAAAAAATATATTAATAGAAAGCAGATATAATAATACTTTTGATTTAAAAAATATTAAATATCCAAAAGATACCTACGTTTTATTAAATCCTATATGTAATTCCGACTGTAAATATTATGAAAATCACAGAGAATATTTATCATATTCACAATTAAATTTTATTCAAAAAAACAGATTTTATATATGTCCTTTAAAAACAGATTTAATGTTTTATGATTTATTTACAAATAAAAATTTTATATCTAATGATATTTTAAAAGAATATATAAAAGCAAATCTGCAAAATTTTTTAATCGATTCAGAAATAATGATAAAAGATACTAATGTTTTTTATAATAAACATGATATTATAGAAAGTTTAATATATTATCTTATAAAAGAACAATATCAGGCAAAAGTCAGAAATCAAATAACAAAGAATTATATTTATATGTCTCAAAAAAAGCAGGTGAAAAAATAAAATGGAAAAGTGTAATATAATAATTCCTTCATTAACAGAAAATTATGTTCAAATAAGAAAGTTTGAAGAAATAAAGAATACGACTCCTGAAATATTGAATGAAAATATAGATAAAATATACTATGCCGGGCGATTTCCGTATTGTATCTGGTCAGATGTACCTTCTGAATTAAATTATTATTCAAATGAAAAGATTGAATCAATATTAGAATTTATAAAAAGTATCCAAAGTAAAATTTTTTATCAATATACAAATACCCAAATAGAAACAGAACATCTGTATGATACATATTCAAATTTACAGATTTCATTAGTAAAAGATTTAGAAATTTATGCATTTGTAGAGAAAAAAGAGTTAGCAGAGTATTTAAAAGAAAAGTATCCAAAAATACATTTGATAAAAATGGCAGAATCAATGGATATAAATACGTCAATGAAATTTATAGATTATAAATATTATTTAAATAATTGGGAAAAAATAGATAAAAATCCTAATGAATATATTATGCAACTAAATTCAAATTCTGATCTTAATAAAGAAAAAAGAGATAAACTTAGTACAGATATAATAAATTTTGAACGAGAAATAAAATACCAGAATTATTGTAAAATACAAACATTTGAAGAATCCAAAAAAAATGAATTATTTGTTTCAAATGAAAAATTAAAAGAATTAACGCAAAAAGGAATTAAACATTATATAATTGATTGGGTATTAGATGATAAATATGAATTTATAGAAAGTATAATTTATTACATAATAAAGCCTGAATTTCAAGACAGAATCAGATTAAGATTAATAAAGACATAGATAAAATTTGTCATAGAGAAAAAAATAAAAAATAAAAAATAATTTAATAAAATTTTACATATGTTGAGAGAATTATAAAAATGGGTATAATAATTCTGTATAGGTTAGTATAAGGAGAGTTGTACAGATGCTTAGCTTGATTATTATGGCTGTAGTTGGTTTTTTAATTTTATCTCTTTTTGTATTTTTAGTTAGCGGATATAACAAAGGTATATATTTGCGAAACTATGTAAGAGAAGCATTTTCAACAATGGATGTTTATTTAAAAAAACGTTGGGATTTAATTCCTAATTTATTAGAGTCAGTAAAAGGATATTCTGAACACGAAAAAGGATTATTCAGTAAAATAACGGAATTAAGAAATCAAAATTACTCAGGCTTAAATAATGACCAGAAAATTGACTTAAATTCGCAGTTAGGATTCGGATTATCAAAATTATTGGCAGTAGTAGAAAATTATCCGGAATTAAAAGCTAATCAAAATTTTATGGTATTAATGGAACAACTTACCCAAATAGAAGACGATATAGCAAATTCAAGAAAATATTATAACGGAACGGTACGAGAATTAAATACATATACAGAGTTATTCCCATCAAATATAATATGTATGATGTTCGGAATAAAACAAGAAAAATTATTTGAAATAAATGAAGGTGAAAAAGAAAACGTAAAGGTAACATTTTAATGAAAAAAATTATTTTAATATTATGTGCATTTATAATAAATCTTTTTATAGTTACTAATTCTTTTGCAGAAAATTTTTATATAAAAAATTATGATATAAATATGGATGTAAAAGAAAACAGAGATGTAATCATAAATGAAAAAATAACAGTAGATTTTACGAAAGCATCACACGGTATATTTAGAGATTTACCATTAAAAAATATTGTAGAACGTGCGGATGGAAGCAAGACAGTTGAATATAGTAAAGTATTAAATCCTCAATCACCTGATTTAAAATCAACATCGTCTAAAAATAATGTTTTTACAATGAAACTCGGCTCACCCCACAAGACAATATATGGAAAAAAGACATATAATATCAATTATACCTATAAATTGGGTAACGATAAACTTAAAAATAAAGATGAGTTTTATTACAATATAATAGGAACCGAGTGGGATACCGATATAAATCATGTTAATTTTAAAATAACAATGCCGAAAGAATTTTCAGCGGAAAAACTAGGATTTTCGACAGGTAAATATGGTGAAGAAGGTTATGATCCCAATTTTCTTGTTATAAAGACTCAAGATAATACAATATATGGATATACAACAGGTAATTTAAACCCCAAAGAAGCGATAACTGTAAGATTAGAATTACCTGATAAATATTTTACACATGAAATAGACCAGGGTGTATTAGTATTATTGATAGCTGTAATGATGGCATTAATATCATTAGGAATATGGGCTATGTATGGAAAAGATGAACCTGTAATTCCCGTTGTTAATTTTTATCCGCCTGAAAATAAAAACAGTGCAGAACTTGAAGTAGAATATATGGGAACTTCAACATCAAGAGGAATTACATCATTAATTCTATACCTGGCAAGTAAAGGGTATTTGGAAATTGAAGATGATGGTATAAGCTATCAAATAAAAAAATTAAAAGAATATGACGGCAATAAAAATACTGAAAAAGCAATGATGAATGCATTATTTCCAAACAGTAATGTAGATGTTGTTTCAAATTATATGCTCGAAGCATCAGAGAGTTTTTACTTATATTGTTCAAGTATAAAAAAGAACTTAAATAAAATAAGAGGATTTTTATTTGATAAAAATGCTTGTAGCAGCACAAATATGTCAATGTTAATTATATGTATTATAATAATTTTGGCAACAATTATATATACGATAGGAAATTATACATTTGAAGTATTATTAAATGAGAATACGCCATTATTAATATTTCCGACGCTGGCAATTTTAGTTTTAGCAATGACAATAGCATCAAAAGATATAGCAGCAATATTATTTTCAATAGTATGGGCATCATTATTTGGTGGAATACCGTTAGGATTCTTTATAGCATCAATAGATACGGACTCTATCAATTACTTATATGTAATTGCCGAAATAATTTGTTTAGTAATATCATTTATATGCTTGCTCAATATGCCAAAGAGAAATCGCAAAGGTCGTGAATTATTAGGACAAATATTAGGATTTAAAAAATACATAGAAGTAGCAGATAAAAATAGAATACAACAATTAATAGATGAAAATCCTTCATATTGCGATGACGTATTACCATTTGCTTATGTATTGGGTCTTGCGGATACCTGGATAAAAAATTTGGAATTAATGTCAATAAAATCGACACCAAAATGGTATCACGGTAATTTTAACAGAAATAGTTTTAATAAACTTTCATCATCAATAGATAGAGCGGTCAGCCCGTCACAAAGCTCATCTGGTAGCGGACATCACAGCAGCCACCGACACGGCAGAAGCGGAGGCGGACGCTCAGGCGGAGGCAGAGGCGGCGGAGGCGGAAGAAGCTGGTAAAATCAGATAGTCTCATTTAAAGAATATAAATTTTTACCACCAACCGCTTTATATAAAGAAATTGTCGAGATCAAATAATTAATTTTGTTTAAGACTTTTTCTTTTTCGATAAGAAGTTCAGCTTCACGATTGTATAAAATATCAAGATTAGAAACAACACCAATGTTGTTTCTTTCTTTTTGCATAGCAAATAATTTACTTTGATGATTAAGTCTTTCAACACTTTCATTATAATTACTTAAAGCAGTTTTATAACTTAATAGCCCGAGATTTAATTCTTTTATGTCTTCTAAAATAGTTTTATGATAATTATTTAGAGCTTCATCATATTGATATTTTTTAAATTTAAGGAAAGCCAATTTTTTTCCGCCCGAGAATAAGTCGAAAGAAGGCATAATACCTGCATTTGCTAATTGAGAAGATCTGTTAAATAAATGACTTAATTGATAAGCATTTAAACCAATTTGTCCAAAAACAATAAAACTTGGAAGTAATTCTTTTTTTGCAATTTTTACATCAAACCCTGTTTTTCTTAAATTTGATTCCTGAATAATATAATCAGGCCTGTTGTCAATAACTTCAGAATTAATTTCATTTGGAAGATTTTGAGGTATAGTAATATCTTCAAAAGAAATTCGTTCAATATTACCTTCACTTTGTGCCAGATAAATTTTTAAAGTATTAATTAATACTTCTTTAGTTTCTTCAAGATTATTTTTTTCTTCATTTAAAGTTGTGAGCAATTTTTCTTCAATTTGCATAATCCTATTTTAAATTTTTCTTGTAATTTTGAAATTATCTCTTTTTGCAAATTAATAAGCTCATTTTGAATAGATAAAAGTTTATCTGTTTTAATCAAATTATAATATTGAGCGGTAAAATCAGAAGTTAATTTAATATATAATGCCCGTTCGATTTGTTTTGAAATTTCAAATTGTTCTTTTTTAACTTTAGTTTTTAATCTGTTTTTACCCCAAATATCTACTTCATAAGACATAGTAAGCGGTAATTGAAAGTTATTTTGAGCGAAATTTGGTATAGCCATATCCCCATACCTCAAGACAGAAGAACGGAAATCACGAGAAATGAGTCCGTCAAAAGAAAGGGAAGGAAGTTCATCAGCCAATTGCATTTTAATGAGATATTCATTTTCTTTAATTTTTAATTGAGCATTTTTTAAATCATAATTTTCTTCAAAAAGTTTTTTTAAATGATTAATTAATATATCATCATTATAATTTTGCCACCAGTCTAAATTTAAATATATAAGAGTATTTTGCAAATGTTGTTCATCATTTTTATCGGAACTTAATGACTCTGATTTTATAGGAGAAACTAAAAGAGAAGAATTTGCCCAAAGAGGCATAAAAGAAATAGAATAAAATAATAAAAATATAAAAAATAATTTTTTCATAGTGTAACTGCTTTTTTCTTTGTGTTATAATTATAACACAAATGATACACGAAACAAAAAAAAAATAAAACATGCCGAACAATATTTTAAGAAAAAGAATAGGAACAATGTTATTTATGACTGGGGTATTAGCAAGAGGGCTATCCTCGCAAACATTTGCCGAAAAAAAATTTCCGATCACTCCGGAACAGTATTTAATATTATCACTGCTTAGTGAAAACAAAGGAATGTATCAAAGACAGATTTCAGAAATTACGTTAAAGGATAGAGCCAATGTAAGCAGGATAATAAACATATTAGAAGAAAAATGTTACGTAAGAAAAGAAATTGATTCAAACGGAAGAAAAATAAATAAAATTTTTGTAACAGACGATGGAAAAGAAATTGTTGAAAAAATAAAACCGACAGCAATAGAACTCAGAAAAATTATAACAAACGGTTTAAACCAGGAAGAGTTAGAAAATTTAATAGAAATAATGGATAGAATTTATACGAATTTAAGGGATAAAGTGAATCTTCAAATATAAGTAGAGAGAGGAAAATATGTCTGATAATAACGAAAAAGATGAAAGACCGGAATATTTAAAGAAAAGAGTAATAGTTCCAAGTATAACAGCAATAATATTTTTAATAAGCGGAATATTTTATTCAATACATTCAATATATTATAAATCAACAGATGATGCATTTATAGAGGGTCATATAATAACAGTAGCTCCAAGGATATCAGGGCCTGTTGTAAAATTAAATATAGAAGATAACCAGGAAGTAAATAAAGGGGATTTATTAATTGAAATTGATCCGAAAGATTATGAAATAAAATTGAAACAAACAGAAGCAAAACTTGAAGAAGCTCGTGCTTTATTAAAAACAGTGGAAAGTCAAGTTGAAAAAGATGAAACGGAATTAACGTTTGCCCAAAATGATTATGAAAGATACTCCAAAATGTATGAAAAAGGAGTTACATCGAAACAAGATTATGAATCAAGCCGGACAAAGTTAAATGTTAGTAATTCAAATTTCAATACGACGAAAGCGAAATTGGAGGAGATAAAAGCAACCATAAAAAGGCTTGAAGCCGAAACCGAACAAGATAAATTAAATTTATCGTATACAAAAATATATGCATCAGAATCAGGACGTATTACAAACAGAATGATAGAATCCGGAAATTATGTTCAAATTGCCCAGCCGTTATTATCAATAGTACCCAACGAAATGTGGATTGTTGCAAATTTTAAAGAGACTCAAATTGCGAATATGAAAAAAGGTCAAAGTGTAAAAATAAAAATAGATACATACGGAAGAAAAAAATTTCAAGGTGAGGTAGAAAGTATTCAAAGATCAACAGGAGCTAAATCCAGTTTGTTTCCTCCCGAAAATGCAGTAGGAAGCTATGTTAAAATAGTACAAAGAGTTCCGGTAAAAATAATTTTTAAGGAAGATATTAATGAATATAATATAGTACCCGGAATGTCAGTAATACCTGAAGTAAAGGTAAAATAAAGATATGACGGTGCAAAAAAAGTCTCCATTATGGTTAATAGCCTTATCAATACTGTTGCCAACGTCATTTTCCTGTCTTGCGACATCAGCAACAAATGTTGCAATACCCCATATATCAGGGTATTTTGGTTCTACAGTTGATGAGGCGAACTGGGTAATAACGTCATATATGATAGCTAATGCATGTTTAATATTAATGACAGGCTGGCTGGAAAACTTGATGGGCAGAAAAACATTTTTGAAAGTATTTATATCTATATTTACAATAGGATCATTAATATGTGCAATAGCTCCGAACTTAAATATAATGGTACTAGGACGATTAATTCAAGGCATAGGCGGAGGGCCGATGACGCCGATAGCACAATCAATATTACTTGCGGCATTTCCATATGAGAAAAGAAGTATTGCAATGAGTCTTTTTGGAATGGCTGTAATGGTGTTTGCAGTGTTAGGGCCTACATTTGGAGGTTTTATAGTAGATAATGCCGATTGGCAATGGATATATTTTATTAATATTCCTGTAGGAATATTATCAATAGCACTCATACACGCAAATATTGATGAATTGGAAGTTAGAAAAGAAATAAAAAAAATAGATTTTCCCGGAATGATAGCATTGGTATTATGGTTATTATCAATGCAAATAGTATTAGATAAAGGTCAGCAGTATAACTGGTTTGATTGTTCTTGGATATGCTGGCTGGCAGGGTTTTCTGCTTGTTGTTTGTCATTTTTCATTGTTTGGGAATTAGAATATAAAAATCCGTTGATAAATTTGAGATTATTTAAAGATAAAAATTTTTTTGTAGGAACTATATTAAGTGCTTCGGTAAATATGATAGTATTTTCAACAATAGTATTACTTCCTCAATATTTACAGGGACTAATGGGTTATACGGCAATGATAAGCGGACTTGCTCTGGCACCAAGAATTATATCAAGTACAATAATGATTATAATAATAAATCCGTTGATGAAAGTATTTGATAACAGAATATTGATATCTATGGGATTTTTGATTCTCGGCATTTCAGTCATAATGTATATGAATATAAATTTATTAGCTTCTTTTAATTATGTATCAGTACCAAATATATTAATGGGAGTCGGAATAATATTGATATTTGTACCCGTATCATCGTTAGTATTAGGGACATTGCCGAAATCGGAATTATCAAACGGTGCTAGTTTGCATAACTTATGTAAAAGTACAACAATGGCGGTAGTTGCATCAATTGCATCAACACTTGTTGCCCGTCACAGTCAAATGCATCAGGTTTATTTAGTGAAATCATTATCTGATTATAATTTTATATTTCAACAGAAATTAATTTCTTTAATAAGTACATTTTCAGCTTCTGCTTCCAGTGGATTTGCTCATATAAAAGCTAATGCCTATATGTATAAATCACTTTTAACACAATCCAGATTGATGGCATATGTTGATGTATTTGAAATATTTGCTATAATCGCATTTTGTTTAATTCCTTTAACAATATTATTGAATGTAAACAAACAAAAAGAGATTTGAAAAATATAAAATGATATAATAATAAAAAAAGGTATAAATGCAAAAGTCATTTTTTGAAAATAATAATAATCAACCATTAGCATCAAGAATGCGTCCTATGACACTTGACGAATTTGTCGGACAAACACACCTTTTAGGGGAAGGAAAATTATTAAGACGTTTAATAGAAAGTGATAATATATCATCATTAATATTTTGGGGGCCACCGGGGGTCGGGAAAACAACTCTTGCCAGAATAATTGCAAATACGACTCAGTCAAAATTTATTGATTTTTCAGCTGTTACAAGCGGAATAAAAGAAATAAAGACCGTTATGCAAGAAGCAGAGGCAAATAGAATTTTAGGTGAAAAAACAATAGTATTTATTGATGAAATTCATAGATTTAATAAAGCTCAACAGGATGCATTTCTTCCGTTTGTAGAGAAAGGCAGTATAATTCTGATCGGAGCGACTACCGAAAATCCGTCATTTGAAATAAATAGTGCTTTATTATCAAGAACGAAAGTCTTTGTTTTAAAAAGATTAACTACAGAAGAATTAGTACAAATGCTATTAAGAGCAATAAAAGATAATAGGGGATTTGGTACTCAAAAAATAAATATATCAGAAGATATTTTAAAAATGATCGCTGATTTTGCGGATGGGGATGCACGAAAGGCACTTTCAACTTTAGAAATAATAATTTTAAACAGTGATACAAATAAAAATAATGAGATAAATATTAATTTAAATACATTAGAACAATGTATAACAAAAAAATCATTAATCTATGATAAAAATGGAGAAGAACATTATAATATAATATCAGCATTACATAAATCAATGAGGAATTCTGACCCTGATGCAGCGGTATATTGGCTGGCAAGAATGCTTGAATCAGGTGAAGATCCATTATATATAGCCAGGAGAGTTACAAGATTTGCTTCGGAAGATATAGGTTTAGCCGATCCGCATGCATTGGGAATTGCTATAGCAGCTTATCAGGCTTGTCATTATATCGGAATGCCTGAATGCAGTGTGCATTTAACGCAGGCGGTAATTTATATGTCCATGGCACCAAAATCAAATTCTATGTATATTTCATATGAATCAGCAAAAAAAGATGCAGTTAATCACTTAAATGAACCGGTACCGTTAGTTATCAGAAATGCTCCGACAAAATTAATGAAAGAATTAAATTATGGAAAAGGCTATCAATATGCTCATGACAGCAAGGATAAACTAACAAACATGCAATGTCTGCCTGATTCTTTACTTAATCGTGAATATTATATACCTACGGAACAAGGATTTGAATCCAAATATAAAGCAAGATTACAACAAATAAAAGAATGGAAAGAAAATCATAAAAACAACCAATAACATAAACTAAAATAGCCTTTATATACACTATAAAAAATTGTCAGAGAAAATTTCGTTGATTTCCAACGTGTGCGAAATTTTGAAACGGCAATTTTTAAAAGGTTGCGACACCGGATTAAATAAATACAAAGAGTAGTAAGGTAGACTAAAGTCTACCATTCATTTTTTTATTATTTACAATTCAAAGCGATACTTCGTTTTTAATTCACTAAATTCAACTCGAGGCTTCGTAAGAAGATGAAGTCTTGCCGAAGTTTCGTTAAGTGAATTAACAAAACTCCGTATATGCATTTCAAACTTTATTATTTATCAAGGGAATAAAAACTAAGGAGAGGTAGACTAAAACCTACCCTACTGCCTAAAATGAGCGGCAGCGGTAGCGAGCGAATGACAAGCCCAAATACAGCAAATTTCAAGAAAGCAAGCACAAGGTTGCGAGGCCAGATTAAACATAAAAGTAACTTCATAAACATGTTAGTGGGTGAAATTATTTATTCAAATATATTCTAAAACCTGTTTGAATACCTATACCGTTTCTGCCTCCGTTAGTTACATAACTTTGCAGATATCCTACCAGTCTTTCGCCCCACGATTTCCTTATACCTATACCGTATTTTACAAACGGGTTTATGCTTAACTCTGGCAGTGTTACATCATTCGCCATAAATTGTGTCTTATCTAATATGTTATATATAAAACTTACTCCCATATATGGCTGCCAGCCGTTATTCAAATTCGCTATAAATTTAACTCCCGGTT
>CANPZN010000029.1 GCA_947588785.1 Candidatus Gastranaerophilales bacterium | reverse complement strand
CTCGTCCTCATATTCTCGGGTTCGCTCGCTTTCGCTCGACTTCACCCTACGGAAAATTCGCTGTCTTGAATTTTCCTTTCTTCGGACGAGTGCTTCACTGCACTTCGTTTGTCGTTCAGCTCGTCCTCACATTCTCGGGTTTGCTCGCTTTCGCTCGACTTCACCCTACGGAAAATTCGTTCCTTATTGCGAAATTTTCTCAGACAACATTTATATATCCGAGAAAATTTTTTGACTTTAAAAAGTAACTATATTAATATTTACTTGTTGTAAATAAAAAGAATTGTTAAAAAGATGAATTATCGTCGATATATCAGATTATTATTTTTGATATTTTTGTCAATTTTATTATTTTTAATAATATTTAATATATTAATAGATCCTTTTGATATATTTCATGTACCAAAAATAAAAAAGATAAACTATATAAAACCGGATAAAGCCAGAAATGAGAGAGTTACAAAAATTGTAGGTTTAAAATTAGAAAAAGGCAGTATTAATTCTGTATTTTTAGGTTCATCAAGAGTGAATTCCAGTATTTCTGAAGAGTATTTTAAAAAGATATCAAAAAAGACTGCAAAAAATATGGGAATGAACGCATTATCGCATGATGAAACATTTAAAATAGCTAATAATATTATACTAATACATCCCGAGGTAAAGACTATATATGTCGGATTGGATTTTTTTAGATTTTTGGAAGAAAACAAAGATAATAAAAGGAATGTAAATTTATCAGATACAAAAAAATTAACGGTTACTGAATTAAATCCGTTAGTATTATCATTCAATACGATACAGGCGAGTTTTAATACATTAAGAGATAATTTGAGATATAGAGATACGAAAATAAAAGTTGATAAAGGGCCCTATTTCAAAAAGAAATTGGCAGATTATAAATGTAACTATAATAATGCGAAATTGGCTGTTTCCGAGATTGAGAAATTGAAAAATTTCAAAAGCGAGATGGAGCAAAAAGGGTATAAAGTGGTATATTATACAAATCCCACCCATGTGCTTGATTTGTCATTAATAAAACAGATGGGTTATTGGGATGTATATAAGGCTTGGAAGAGAAATCTTGCACAAAGATTTGATTATATCGATTTTAATTTTGTAAATGATAAAACAGCAGAGCCTGTAGACGAAAATACGGAATATTTTTTGGAAAGTTCTCATTCAACAAAGAAGATGGGCGAAGTTATAATAGATAATTTAATATCTAAAAATAATGATTATGGTATAAACATAACAAAAGGGAATGTTAGAAAAATTGAAATATTAAATGAACAAGAGCTTGAGAAGTGGGAAAAAAGTAATCCCGATTGGGTTATAGAAATAAAAGGTATATTAAAAAATGATATTTAATTCAATTGAATTTCTTTTTATATTTTTGCCGATAACTTTTTTTGTATATTTTGGTTTAAATAAATTAAAATTGATAAAGATAGCTTCAGCTTGGTTAGTATTAGCTTCATTAATATTTTATTCATATTGGAAGATTGAGTATTTACCGTTAATATTGATATCAATGATTTTTAATTATTCTGTAGGTACAACGTTATCAAACGAGATAAACTTAAAAATAAATAAAAAGATGTTAATGGTAAGTGCAATAGTACTAAATGTATTGTTATTGTGTTATTATAAGTACTTTGATTTTATAATAGAGAATATAAATATGCTGTTTAAGCAGGATTTTAATTATATGCATATTGTATTACCGTTAGCGATTAGTTTTTTTACGTTTCAGCAGATTGCATATATAGTAGACAGTTACGAAGGCAAAACTAAAGAATATGATTTTTTAACGTATGCATTATTTGTAACATTTTTTCCTCAATTAATAGCAGGCCCGATAGTTCATCATCAAGAAATGATGCCTCAGTTTTCAAATTTAAGGAATAGGGTAATTAATCCGAAAAATATATCAATAGGGATGTTTTTATTGGCGGTTGGATTATTTAAGAAGGTTATGATAGCAGATTTTTTTTCAGTATCAGTGAAACCGTTATTTGATGAAGTTGAAATATTAACATTTTTTGAAGCCTGGAGTGCGAGTATAGCATACACAATGCAGATATATTTTGATTTTTCAGGTTATTGTGATATGGCAATGGGGATAGGATATCTGTTTAATATAGTGCTGCCGCAGAATTTCAATTCACCGTACAAGTCAGAATCTATTCAAGATTTTTGGCACAGATGGCATATAACATTGTCAAGATTTTTGAGGGATTACATATATATACCGCTTGGCGGAAACAGAAAGGGAAGTATAAATACGTATAGAAATTTATTTTTAACATTTTTGATAGGCGGATTGTGGCATGGTGCTAATTGGACATTTATAATATGGGGAGTTTTTCACGGTTTTGCGATATGTATACACAGATTATGGAAAAATGTATACAAGAACAATTGTGAAGAGTCTAATGTGAAGTGCGGTAACGGATTTATAAAAATACCTAAATTTTTAGCAATTTTCATGACATTTATATTTATTAATTTTACGTGGGTTTATTTTCGTTCTTCATCGATATCACGTGCAAATGAAATAATATGTTCAATGTTTGGATTGAACGGAATAGGCTCAATTGTTATAGATAAATTGAGATTTTCGTTTGAAAACGGAAGTATAAAATTAAGTTTGTTATTATTAATTCCGTCAATAGTAATAGTATTTTTTATGAAAAATTCAACAGAGTTTGCAAAGAGATTTAAGCCCAATTGGATATATATGTCCGCTACATTGATAATGTTAATAATATCTGTTTTATCAATAAATAAAGTATCAGAATTTTTATATTTTCAATTTTAAAAGGAGTAATAAAATGGGGAGAATAAATATTTGCATAGCTTCTGATAATAATTATGTGCAACCAAGCTGTGTATTAATTTCTTCTGTTTTATGCAATGCAAAAGATACTGATGATATAGAAATATATATGTTATGTGATAATGTGCCAAATGAGAATAAGGAAAAAATTAAAGAGATAACAGGAAAGCGAGACAATTGCAAGATTTATTTTATTAATCCCGATAACAATAATTTTACGCAATATTTAACACTAAAAACTCATAATTATCTTTCGATTTCATCATATTACAGATTAAATATACATAATATATTATCAAAATATGATGTGGAAAAGATAATTTATCTTGATAGTGATATGGTTGTAAATACGAGTTTAGAAGAGTTATATAATACTGATTTAGACGGAAATTTTATTGGCGGAGTTGTTGATATAAGTCCTATAAGAATGAATAAGAAAACGAAGCTGCCATTATTGAATAAGTATATTAATTCAGGCATGTTGTTGATAGATGTTAAAAAATGGAGAGATAATCATATAGAACAATTATTTTATAAATATATACAAGAGAAAAAAGAGGAGATATTTTGCGGAGATCAACAAATAATAAATGTTGTTTTAAACGGGAAGATAAAAATATTAGATCCGAAGTGGAATTTACAGACCTCAAATTTTATGAACAGGTCTTCATATATAAAAAGACCGAATATAATACATTATATAGGTTGTTCTAAGCCTTGGATATATGCTTCATATAATTATTTTAAAGATTATTGGTTTAAATATTTAGATATGACACCATTTGCTTTAACGAAAGAAGAAAAAAACAGATACGAGAAAAAAGGGCAGATTGAATCGATTATCAGGTATATAAAACATAGACCGTTAATATTTCTTCATCCGAAATTTTGGTTAGCATTTTTTTGTACATATTGCTTTAAATAAACTTATTATTTTATTGAATATATAATTATTTTATATTAATATTCTTTCTGTAAAAGTCTGGAATAGGAACTCCCGAAAATCGCTCGGGGGGGGGGAATATGAAAAGTAAATTAAGATGTTCTGTACTTGCTGTATTAATACTGGGAACAAGTAATACGGTTTTTGCAAACAATTCTTTTTCTTTTAATATTAACAATTTAGATAAATCATATAAATCAAATATTTATAATTCCATTCTTGCTAATTCTTCCGAAGTATTATTGGCAGATAATGGAACTTATAATGAAGAAACAACAGTAACCGGTTTTGAAACTTATAATAGTGTTACTAATAATTCTAATTTAACGGTGGAAGGAAGTTTAACTTCAGACACTACATTTACAAATAACAGTTCTGCAACACTTCATAATCATGGCTTTATTTCAGGTGTAGATCTTGTAAATAAGGGCAGTTATGAAAATGGAGATTCCACAAAAACAGGTTCTTCTTCTTTCTCAGGAACAATGACAAATGACAGTACAATAACTAATCATGGTACTTTTACCTTGAGTGGTGGCGGTACTAATAACAATAGTGGGACTATAACCAATGAAGGCGGTAATTTTACTTCTAACGGAAAAATTACAAATAACGGAAACATAACAAATAACAGTAGTGACGGAGAATTTAATCTATTTGGCGGAATGGATAACAGCGGAACTTTAACTAATCAGTCAGGAAATATGACTGTTACAGGTGCTTTTTCAAATACGGCAAAAGATAGTGGTAAAGGTGTAGTTAATTCCGGAAATTTAACATTAGGTTCAGTAACAAACAGCGGAAATATTACAAACAAAGGTACATTAAAAGCAGGATCCGTAAACAATAATGGCGGTACAATAACTAACGAATCCGGTTCTCTTACTGCTGATTCCCTTACTAATTCATCAAGTGGTACCGTAACAAATAATCAAAATGCAAACTTAACAATAACAGGTGAAATTCAAAATCAGACAAGTTCAACGCTTACCAATTCAGGTGAATTAAAATCACAAAAATTGACAAATAACGGAGGAACTATTACTAATAATAACACTGGTAATTTGACAATACAGGAAGAAATAAAAAATCAGGCGGGAACATTTAATAATAATGGTGAATTAACATCAAAATCTGTTGACAATTCTTCTACATTTAATAATACAAGTAATATGACTCTGTCAGGGCTTTTAAATAATGCAGGAGGAACTTTTACAAATAAAGGAAGCGGCAATATAGAATCCGGATCTTTTCAAAATGCCAATAGTGCAACATTTGATAACCAGTCGTTCTTCACTTCAACGGGTACTTCTACGAATTCCGGTACTTTAAAAAATTCAGGAACATTTCAAACGGAAGGTTTTACAAATGAAACACAAGCAAATGTTGAAAGTACAGGCGGAAGTTTTTTAGTTAATGGTAATGCTACTAACAAGGGTAAAATTACAAATGGTTCTACTATGAGTTTTTCCGGAACATTAACTACTGAAGAAAATTCTTCAATAGAAAACTCAGGTTCATTGTCAGTAACGCAAAAAACAACTAACAAAGGTACAATAACTAATAAAGATGATGGTTCTTCATTTACAGCTTCAGGCGGAATGGATAACAGTGGTAATTTTACTATAGAAAAAGGAACTGCGACTGTAACGGGAGATCTCGATAACTCAGGAACTATAACCAATCAGTCAACAGGAGAAGGTAAAGGTCTTTCGATAACAGGTAAATTAAAAAATAGTGCTAATGGTTCTAAAGGTGTTACAAATTCAGGAAAACTTTCTGCAAATTCTGTTGAAAACAGCGGAAAAATTACAAATAAAGGAACTTTTGATGTAACAACTTCATTAAATAATAACACGGGTGCAGATATAACAAATGAGTCAGGCACTTTAAAATCCGGTTCTCTTACAAATTCAGGTACTGTAACAAATAATCAAGGTGCAAATCTTGAAGTATCAGGTGCTATTCAAAACAGCAAAAATTTCAATAATTCAGGAACATTAAAAGGTAATTCATTAACAAATAATTCTGCATTTACAAATAAATCTACCGGAAATCTTACTATATCAGATGCAATACAAAATACGGCAGGTACTTTTAATAACGAAGGGCAATTAAGTGCTAAATCAGTTACAAATAGTTCTGCAATGACAAACTCAAATGTATTCAATGTTCAGGAAGGATTTACAAATAATAGTTCTGCAACATTTAATAACGAAACAGGAGGCGATATTAAAGTATCAGGTACTACTACAAACAGCGGTACTTTAAATAATAATGCTTCATTTACTGCAGAAAAAGATGTAACAAATTCATCTGCCTTGAATAATACAGGTACTTTTAAATCAAATTCAAAATTTACGAATGAAGCAAATGCACAAGTAAAAAATAGTGGGTTCTTCTCGGCAGAACAACAATCGGAAAATAAAGGTACAATGACAAATGATGAAACCGGAAGTATGACATTCTCTCATGGGTTTACAAATAGCGGAGAAAGTTCATCAGTTACAAATAACAGTACTTTTACAGTCAGTGGTGAAATGAAAAATGAGGGTAATTTCACAAACAACGAGGAAAGCAGTTTTGTATTAAACGGAGGTAATTTAACAAACTCCGGAACATTTGAACAAAAAGGTGATATAACTTCCAGTGGAAATATTACAAATTCAGGTACTTTTAATTTATCCGGAGATGCTTCGGGCTTTTCTGGAAGTTATTCGCAGGCACAGGGTAAAACAAGTGTTTCAAAAGACGCTAAATTTTTCAGTGGTTCAGCCTCATTCACAGGCGGTGATTTGGATTGGGCTGCAGAAGGTGAAGCTGATAACCTGAGTATGAGCGGTGAGAATTGCAGCTTACATCTATTGGAAGGATCAACTTTTACATTTAAAGGTAAATCAAGTAACATAAGCGATGAAGTAATTGTGGATATACAAAAGAAAGCAACCTTTAAAATAGCTGATGGTGCTACTTTTAATATGAATGATAAAGATATTTGGAGTGGTACTATAGATATAGAAGAAAATGGTATTTTAAATGCAGACGGAGTAACCAATTCCCAAGGAGGAGGAATCAAACAAAGCAACGGAACTTCTGTATTTAAAAATGGTTCAAACATAACAATAAATGATGATAGCAGTTCTATTACCGGTGGTACCGTAAAATTAGAAGATAAATCTACATTGACTTTCGGTTCAGGATTGGCACAAGGTTTCAAATCAAAAGAACTTGATATATCCGATGATTCAACGTTCGGATTGTTAAATGGAGGTCTTGACCTTGCGGAATCAGAAGATGTTAAAGTAGAAAATCAAGCAAACTTTACTGTAGACCTTAATCAAAGAGCGAAAAAATCAGATCAATATAAATTTAAAAAGATAGAACAAAAAGAAAACGGTACAAGTGGTGAACTTAATATATCAGATTTTAATATGTTAGGTGATTGTCCGGTTGATCGTGTTACTAAATTTCAACTGTTTAATGTTGAAGAAACACAATTGGAAGAAGGAAAAATCCAATTTGAAGCATTGAAAAAACTAAAAAGAACTCCGTCAGGCTGGTATGGATTAAACCCTGTTAAAGGTGAAGCGGGATATTATACATTATATCTTGCGGAAAATGTTCCTGAAGAATTCAGAAATCAGGCAGCCATATTGGGATTATATGTAAATCAATTACAAATAGATGATATAATAACAAATCATTTTATATTGAATGATCAAACATTAATAGAAAAAGCTAAAAATGCAAATAAATATTCAGCCGTTTCTCCATTGTTTGATCCATATCAAAAAACATATAAAGATGGCGGTATATGGTCAAAATCATATGCTTCATTGGACAGAATGGATCTTACCCAAAATTTGAGAGTAGGAAATAATATATATGGAACAATTGTGGGAGCAGATTTACCGGCAATAGAATTAAATAATGATTGGACATTTATTCCGACAGGATATGTAGGATATAATGGAGCACATCAATATTTTGACGGAGTAAGCAGCTACCAAAATAGCGGTCAATTGGGTGTAATGGCAACATTCATAAAAAATGAAGATTTTATAACATCAATGACTGCATACGGCGGCGGATATATGAATGAAATGACATACAGCACATATACTGATGATCTTGCAAATTGGTATGCAGGTACGGCAGTAAAAACGGCATATAACTTACATCCTTTTGAAGATTTTATTATTCAACCAAATATGTTTGTTGCATATAACGCATTCGGAAGCCAAGATTGGCATTCTGATTACGGAAATATTAACATGCATACGAATATGTTTAATGGTATAAATGCAGCTCCCGGTGTTAATTTCATTCTTTCAAAGGATACATGGAGCTTGTATGCAACATTCCAGTATATGTATTTTATGAATGATAAAGTTAACGGAAGTATAGGTAATATTAAATTACCGGGTGTAAAACTTGATCATGGCGTATTCCAATATGGTTTGGGAGCTACAAAAACCTTTAATGACAATTTAGCAACATATGCACAAATAAATTTGCATAACGCAGGTGTAACAGGTATAGGATTCCAATTAGGATTCCAATGGCTTTTTGATATTAAATTACCTTGGGCAAAAAAATAAAACCATTGGAGTACTTGTTCAGAAAAACGGGGTTAAAACCGGATAAACAAAGACTCAGACCAAAGTTTAAGGGAGGGGGGGGAAAAAAAAGTAGCGGTTTCTACGATTTAATCCGGTGTCGTACCTTATGCTTGCTTTACCCTCACATTCTCGGGTTCGCTTATAGCACTACCTTAAAAGTTTTGTTTAACTTATTTATATTTGTCTTGAATTAATCCAACTTTAAACCGACTCTGACGGCACCCGATTCTTAGTGCGAAGTTTTCTCGGACAAATTATACACTTAAAGTACGGAAAATATTTTCAACTTGGTAAACAAAAAAATAAACAAAATAAAAGAGGACAAAAAATTATGTCCTCTTTATTACTTTTTAATTTGCGCCTGGAGCGATTCGAACGCTCGACCCACTGCTTAGAAGGCAGTTGCTCTATCCAGCTGAGCTACAGACGCTTATATATTTATTTAATCATATAAATTTAAATTTTCAAGAAAAATTTTATAAAAAATATGTCCGTGAAAATATATATGTTAAGAATGTAAATTTTTTTTACAAATTGGCAATTTTTCAAGTTTTTGATACTTTATATAATTGATAGGAGATAGTATATATGTCTAATGGAATAAATCAGATTGATTACGGCAATTATAGAAATCCTTATTTACACTTTGGCGGTTTAACAGCAGGGCAAGGTAATTCACAACAAGGAAAAGTAATTGGAACTGGAGAACCTTCTGTTGAAGGTATTGATACCGGTCTGTTTGCAAAACAATCAAGTCCGATATCATCATCTCAAGAAACAGGATCTTTAGGTTTAGTTGAACGTTTAAACAGAATAGACGGTGAAAGACATCCTGAAATGAAAAGTGATACTCTTGCAAGACGTTTAGATTTAACTGCATAGTATTTGCTTAAAAATATTTTTTTTATATAATACAAGTATGAAGGATCTGTATAACATTGATGATTGGTCAGATGTTTCTTACTTAAGACTCGGTGAAATTTTAATAGAGTCGGGTAAGATTAATTTACTGCACCTATCTATGGTGTTAGATATACAAAGATTCCAAAAAATGCCGATGGGTGAGATTTTTTTGAGCATGAAAGTAGTTTCAAAAAAAGATCTGAGGCAAGCATTACTTATTCAGCAAAGTATGCAGAAAAGACGTAAAAATGCATAAAAAAATCATACTTAGTATTCTTTTTATGTTAACTGCTTTTTTCAATACAAATGAAAACGTAAAAGCAGCTGAGCTTAGTTTTGCTCAGGTCGGAGATGTTCACTATTCACTCTATGATGAATCCATTAATAAATATTTGTTTTTTTTATCTCTTTCAGTAAAAAAAAATATGCCTGATTTCGTAATCTTCTTAGGCGATAATGTTGATAAATCCGTTGAAGAAGATGTAATTGGATTTATGCGAGCAATTCATTCAATAAGAACTCCTTATTATGTAGTGCTTGGAAATAATGATGCCCATCGTATGCGTGGACTTGAAAAAAGTGAATATTTGGATATAGTTTCTACTTTTAACAGAAATCAACCGGAGAATAAACCATATTATTATTTTAAACCTAATGGCGATTTTATTTGCGTTGTATTAGATGATACTTCTAATTTCGCACCTTCTAAACATGGTGAAATCCCTGAAGAACAGCTGTTATGGCTGGAAAATCTTTTGAAAAAATATCCGAGAAAATATTTCTTAATCTTTCATCATTGCCCGGTTATGCCGCCAAGAGAAGATTATGCTATTTCTATGCTTAATCCTGAAAAATATAAAGAATTGTTAAAAAAATATAAAAATATTCTCCTTGTATCAACGGGGCATTATCATCAAGAGTCTGTTCTTACTGATGAAAACGGAATAAAACACATATCTGCTCCCGCATTTAAAAATATTCCACACTCGTACCAATTAATTAAAATCAAATATGATGAGAATTCATTTAAATCTCCTGAAAATATAGAAATTGTAATAGATAATATAAAAGTATAGGTAAAGTGTGAAAATAGAATTTCAAGACAAATATAAAAAACTAAGACCAAAAGGTTTTGCTGCACCAATTCTAAGCAAGCGAAAGTCTGCCTTCGACACTAGATTAAATTGTCAATTCAAAAAGGTGTGCACTTATGAACACGGATAAAACTAAAGTGCAACACCAGATTAAATAATTTAAAATAATTATTTATTTTTATGTACATAATTTCTTGCACAATCAAAAATAGCTTTACTTAAGCCTTGATTAGCATCAATATTGAATCCTGAAGTTTGAAGTAATTGTCTGAATCTTGATTCCCAATAATCGTAAATTTCTTCTTTCGAGATATCAAGCACCTGAGCAATAACGCAAACCTCTTCCCAATCAAGAGGTAAAGGTCTTGCTCCTCTTAAAATGTCAACTATTTCAAGTCTTTGTTTTCTGGGAAAGGATTTTAAAAATTGCACGGTAGTTAAATTTTTTGCTTTTTGTTTTTCCCTGATAAATTCAGTTGTGTCATCAATTAATATAGGATCTTGAGGAATTTTATATTCTACAAATTCTTCAGGTGATATGTCCATAACCGTTGCAATACGTTCAAGAGTAGTACTTCTTGTAGAAAAAGGTATTGTTTCATCTATTAAGTTATAAACATAAGATAATGTTACTCCAATCATTTGAGCAAAATCTTTTTTATGAAGATTTGTATTCTCAAGAAAATTATAAAGCATTTCACTACTTTTCATAGTTATAATAGAATCTTTTTTTGTAGACATAATATTTCTCCCATTTGTAAACATAATTCGACATAATTTAAACTTTTTAATTGGTAACTTGAATAAAAGCATGGGATAATTTAAAAAAGAGAAAGGCATGAATATGAAACTTGTAATATGTTTAGGAAATCCGACAATACAATATTCAAAGACAAGGCATAATGTGGGATTTATGTTTGCCGATTTATTAGCCTCAGAAATTAATGCAGAATTTAATACAGAAAATAAATTTAAAGCTGAAATGGCAAAGAGTGAATATAATAATGAATCTGTCTGGATAATAAAACCGCAAACATATATGAATTTATCAGGTGAATCTCTATTATCAATAAAAAATTTTTATAAAATAAATATTAATGATTTATTTTTAGTGTATGACGATATTGCTTTAGATTTGGGAAAAATCAGATTTAGATCAAAAGGTTCTGATGGCGGACATAACGGAGTAAAATCAATAATAAAATATGCACAAACAGACAAATTTGACAGATTAAAAATAGGAATTGGTCCTCAGCCGCCATTTATGAAATCAGAAGATTATGTGTTACAAAATTTTTCATTAAATGAATTTGAAGAACTTAATATAGTATTAAAAAATGCTGTTGAGGCATTTAAATATTATTGTGATAACGATATTAATAAAGCCCAGAATAAATATAATTAATATAATCCACTCATTTCAGCCTTAGTTACTTTAACTTTACTATTTCGCAAATTCAAGGCAGCAAGCGGAAGGTTTCGACATTAGATTAAATATATAAATAAAAAAAAAGAGGGCTAAAAAAAGCCCTACTGTCTGGAATTAAGAATAGTTGGAAGTATGAAAAAGATAATTATATATAACGAAATAAATACTTATTATTCAATTCGCCACTTGGGCTAAAAAAAAATAATTCTATCGGCTAATATTTTTTTTAATAATTAAGTGCTAAATATACACTTAATGCTAAAATGCTTTAATTACTTGACTTTTAATGAATGTAAAAAAATATAAAATTCAACTATTGACAAAATAATTTTTCTATTTCATAATAAATGTATAAAATAAAGTGTAAGTAAAACACTTTAAGAAAAGAGGAAAAAACTATGAGAATAAATTCAATAAATAACTTTAGTAATATCTATAATAATAACAAAACCAGCTTTAAACATGTAGCTGTTCCGTATCCTGAATATGAAAACGGATATAAACCTCAACCACATCATTCTAAATTCAAAATCGATTCTATAGTTAATAAACTGTCAGAATTATTTACTCCTGAAGTTACAAAACAAGCTGATGAAATTAAACAACAAATAGATATCGTTTGTGATGATGAGGATCAATCACCAAAAGATAACCTTCTTTCTGTTTTAGCATAAGAAAAAGTTATTTCTCGTTTATTACCCATTTCTTTCGTAATTTCCATTGGATGATACTTAAGGTTAGTATAAATATAAACAAAATATAAGCAATAGCTGAAGCTTTCCCTATGTTGAAAAATTCAAAAGCATTTTTGTATAACCAATATACAAGAATGTTAGTTGAATTTTCAGGCCCACCGTTTGTCATAAGATATATAAGATCAAAAACTTGAAATGAACTTATTGTTGTGATCAGTAGTACAAAAAATATAGTTGGTGATAGTAGTGGAATCGTAATTTTAATAAAAGTGGTAATTCTGCTTGATCCGTCTATTCTTGCAGCTTCATATATTTGATTATTTATGCTTGAATACCCTGATAATAAAATTATTATATTATATCCGAGTAATTTCCATACTGAAACAATTATTAATACCAGCATAGCAAGATTTTTATCATATAACCAATTGTAATGTAATTTAAAAAGTGTATTTAAAAATCCTATATTAGGATCAAAAATCCATTGCCATATCATTGCTATAACAATCATTGGGGTTACAAACGGTAAAAAATAAGCCGTCTTGAAAAAATCAGATCCTCTTATTTTAGAATTTATTATTTCTGCCAGTATTAAAGGTATAATTGTTGCAAAAATTGTTACGCTTATCGCATATATTAAAGTATTTTTTAATATAAACCAAAATTCTTTTGATCCTATTAATTCCAAGTAATTTTCAAAACCGCAAAATTTAATATCTGTTAATAAATTCCAATTTGAAAAACTTAGCAAAAAAGACATAATTGATGGTATAAAAATGAACAAAATACAGCCTATCAGCGATGGTAAAATATAAAAAAATGCTATTCTGTTTTTAATTTTATTTTTCATATTATTATCTATTTTGCTTTTAATCATGTTCTTTTCTATAATGTAAGAGTATAATAGTTTTTTATGTTTGAAACAAGGATATATTATAATGACAAAAACAACAAATTTTAGTGCATTCGGTAAAAATGATATTAGAGGAATATATGGGGCGGAAATAACTGAGGAATTATTCTATTACATCGGTAAAGGCTTTGTTAAGTATATTATTGATAAAACTGAATTAGAACCTCAAAATATTTGGATAAGTGTTGCAAGAGATTCAAGATTGCATTCGGAATCACTTTCAAAAGTATTGATAAAAGGAATTGTGCATATGGGAGCAAATGTTCTAAATTTGGATGTTGTTCCTACACCAATCGGATATTATTCAGAATTTGCTGGTTTCCCGGAAAATATATCTCAAAATGCAAAAGTATCAGGTGCTTTAGTTGTTACTGCAAGTCATAATCCCCCTGAATATAACGGATTAAAAATGACTTTCGCTAAATCTTCTTTAAATGAAGATGAAATAAAAAAAATTAAAGAATATACGATTGAAGCAATGTCAAATGATATTACAGCAATTAAGCATGGTGAATCAAGATTATATAATATTTTACCTCAATATATAGAACTGATTAGTTCAAAATTTCCTTCAATCGGTAATGGAATAAAAATTGTTGTTGATAGTGCTAATGGAACAGCCGGTGTCGTAGCTCCTGATTTATACAGGGAAATAGGATGTGAAGTTATTGAAATGTATTCTGAACCTGATGGTAATTTCCCTAATCATCATCCCAATCCAAGTGATTTATCTACTTTAAAAGATATAAAAAATAAAGTTATAGAAACTCAAGCAGATGTCGGAATCGCTTTCGACGGTGACTCTGATAGGTTAGGTATAATTGATTCAGAGGGTAATATTTTAACGGGTGATAAGTTATTATACATATATGCTCAAGATGTTATAAAAGAACTATCTGTCAGAGGTGAAACACCTGTAATTGTTTCAGAAGTTAAATGTTCTCAGGTTCTTTTTGACGAAATAAATAAACAAGGCGGTAATGCGGTAATGGCGAAAACCGGGCATGGGTATATAAAAGCTAAAATGAAAGAAACAGATGCAATATTGGCAGGTGAAATGTCCGGGCATATGTTTTTTAAGGACAGATACTATGGATTTGATGATGCTATTTATGCCGGATGCAGATTAATAGAAATTGTTGCGAAAAATAAAAAATTAAATAATAATTTTAAATTATCTGATTTATTGACTCCTTTTAAAAAGGTATACACGCTTGATGAAATAAGATATAAATGTAAAAATGAATATAAAAAAGCTGTTTTGGATAAAATAACAAATGTAATAGAATCTAATGAAAATATATTTGCACAAAAAATAATTGATATAGTAAAATTAGATGGGTTACGGATAATTTTTTCTGACGGATTTGCTTTAATAAGGCAAAGTAATACAGAACCTGTTTTCACGTTAAGGTTTGAATCAAAAATAAAGAAAAATGCACTTAGTTATAAACAAACTATGATTAATCTGCTTGATAAAAGTATAAAAAATATATCAGATAGTGAGGAAAAATGAAAGCATCATTAGTATCTAAAATTGTAATTATTTTATGTATAATCAGTCTTATAGCAGGATTTATAAATATAGATACAGATAAACTCTATAATAATTCAGCTAAAGATATAAAAACCGGAAATAAAATAACAAGTCCAATGAATAAAGTTGCAGTTTTAAATTTGGAAGGCCCTATATCTTCAGAATATGAAAGCTCTATATTCTCAAAAGATTCAAGTGCTGCATCACTTTTGAAGTCATTACAGTCAATATCGGAAGATAATGATATAAAGGGTATAATACTTAGAATAAATTCTCCCGGCGGAACTGTAGCTATGTCGCAAAATATATATAATCAAATATTGAAAATCAGAAAAATCAAACCTGTAATAGCTGTTCTTGATGATGTATGTGCCAGCGGAGGATATTATATCGCTTCTGCAGCTGACAGAATTATAGCTCAAGAAGGTACTTTAACCGGAAGTATTGGTGTTATATTCTCTTTTATGGATTATCATGAATTACTTCAGGATAAATTAAAATTAAAACCTGTTGTTATAAAAAGCGGTAAATATAAAGATATTGGATCTTCTACAAGGCAAATGACAGATGAAGAAAGAAATTTAATGCAAGAAATAGTAAATGATTCTTATAATCAATTTTTAGGTGCAATAACGAATGGAAGAATTAACAGAGATGATAAATACACAGTTAAAAAATCACAATTAACCGCTGAGTTATTAAATGCAAATGCAGATGGACGTGTATTTACCGGACGGCAGGCATTAAATCTTGGATTCGTTGATTCTATTGGTGATATTGATTCCGCTAAAGACATGATAGAATTAATGATAAAAGAAAAATTTAACAATGGATTAAAAGTTAAATTGATAGATTATAGTAAAAAATCTTTTTTAAATGATTATTTGACAAGTTTGACAGAATATAGTTCAATGTCTGATATAAAACTAAAAGATATAGTTCCGACAAGTATGATATTAAGTAGAAAGCCTTTATATTTATGGGAATAACAACTAACGATTTTTTTGAAAACATATATAGTGCTTTGTTTTCACCAAAAGCATTTTTTGAAAGACAAGATGCAAATATCTCTGTAAGAGTAGCATTTGCAACAATTGTATTTATTTCAATTATTTATAAAACTGCCGAGGGTATTTTTAATAAATCAATACTGAATGTTTCATTCCTTGGTTCTTTATTATTATATTTAATCGGAATAATATTAATGTGGTTTTTAACGGCTCTATTTTTTGAATATATTGCCAAAATATTCGGAAATGAAAATAAATTTCAAAAAATGTTGTATTATTCGGCATTTGCACCAATACCGTATATATTTTTTGCTCCGCTAAATTTAGTTAAAGAAATAGGAGGAATAGGCTATGTTATTGCATCGGATATTGAATTTTTATTATACTTTTGGATAATAATTCTATATGTTTATGCTCTTAGTGCAGCTTATAAAATTAGTTTTGCACGATCTTTTATGCTTATATTTCTTCCGTTTTTATCTTTGATATTTGGATTTTATTGGATAATTTGTTTTTTTATAAAAATGCGTTATATTTTTTCAGTGTAGAGAATGAGTTATGAAAAAATTTATTTTAATATTATTAATTATATCTATTGTACCAATTTATTCAGAAGCAAAAAATTTATTGCCTGAAAAAATAAATGCAGTTGAAACAAGTATTTTTGGTTATGATTATCAAGGAGAATCTGATTCAAAAAGAATAGAACGAATTGAATCTTATTTGTATGGTCAGAAAAAAAATGGGAATCTGCAAAAAAGATTGGAAGATATTCAAAGTGATATAGGGTTTGTAGATCCCAAAATTCAGCAAAATCAATCTGATATAAATCAGAATTTAAAAAATACAGATTCATCACTTCCGTCTTCTAAAAAATTGAAAGAAGATTCCAGTGTAAATTATCCTATAGTAGATAAAATGGAACAGGAAATTTTTAAAACAACATATAAAAATGAAGATATTTATAAAAGATTAGATAGGCTTGAAACACAAGTCTTTACAAAAACAAGCAATTCACCATTAGATGAAAGAGTTGATAAACTTTCAGCAATAATTATTCCTCAAAAAAGCAGACCGAAATTTAATAATTTTAGATATAGTACTGAAGATTTGGACGAATATTATTCTACAAGCGGTTTAGAACCAATTGATGATGATTCAATGCCATTTCAGTTAGCTGTTTTGGAGGAAGATTTATTACGTGGAAATTATCAAACCGATAATACTTCAAACCGACTTACAAGACTAGAAAAAAAATTATTTAAAAAAACTTTTGAAAATGATACGGACATAAGCAGATTACAAAGAATTATGGTAGCATATGATGCAAAAAAGAACAGCTATAAGTATGATAATAATAAAACCATGCAAAATATGGCAACAATATCTCAAATTGGCGGTATTTTACTAATGATTCTTGCTATATTACTTTAAATTTCCATATCATCAAATAAAAAGTTTTCATTATTATTTAATGGTTTAGAATTTAATTCTTTATTATTATCAGAAAATTGACGAATAGTATTTACTGTTATAGATGCAGTTTTACTGCCTATATTATAGCCCAGAAGTGAAGCACAAACAAAAGCAGCACCTTTTAAAACATAAATAAGACTTCTAAGTTTTTTATTTGATTTAACTGTATTATTATTTAACAGGATATTTTCAACTTTAGAAAGTAATTTTTCGGCAAGAGTTTCTGAAATATACATATTTGTAATACCGCCTGCTTGTTCAACACCGGTTTTGACTTTATCTTTGGATTTTACTGTGTTATAAACTCCTGATAAAATGACAAGGGGATAAACTGTTTTTTTACCCAATTTCGCCATTTTACCAATTCCCGAGGCATTCGGAATTTTAATTCCTGCCTGAGCCATACTGTCTACAGTCCTTACCGTTTGAGCTATGGCAATACCTTCTTTAAAAATATTATTTTCTTTTTGCCCATATATTAAATTTTTACCTGCAAAAAAAGCACAAGAAATACCGTTTGGCATATTATCCCTTTTTTGTTAATACATACCTGTAAATATAAAAACAATTACCAAACAAAAAATGACAAAATAATGACAGATCTTAACAAAATTAACAATTTATTTATAAAGAAAAGAATTTATGAGAAGATGATACTAAAAGATAATTTTGTGGAGAAAATGTATGAAAGATAAGACTTTTTTAATGATACCAGGGCCTACTCCGGTTCCGGAAAGAGTACTTTTAGAAATAGCAAAACACCCGATGGGACATAGAAGCAGTGAATTTTCTAAAATATTGGAGTCCGTATACAGAGATTTAAAATATGTATTTCAAACAAAAAATGATGTAATATTGTACACTGCAAGTGGTACGGGAGTTATGGATTCTGCTTTATCAAATTTAATAAATGAAGGTGATAAGGTTTTATCTCTTGTAATCGGAAACTTTAGTAAAAGATTAGCAAAAATAGCTGAAGGTTTAGGGGCTGATGTGGAAATCATAGAAGTTGAGTCCGGAAAAGCAATAGATCCTGAAGTATTAAAAGAACGTTTGGATAAAGATGTAAATAAAGAAATAAAATATGTAACATTAATACATAATGAAACTTCGACAGGGGTAACTAATGATGTGAAAACTTTGGTATCTCTGATAAAAAATCATGGTGCAATATCGATTGTAGATGGAGTAACAAGTGTTGGTGCAATTGAGTGTAAAATGGATGAATGGGGAATAGATGTATTGTTTTCAGGTTCTCAAAAAGGATTCATGCTTCCTCCCGGGTTATCTTTTTTAGCCGCCAGTGAAAAAGCTTGGGAAGCTCATAAACATTGTAAACGTCCTGATTTCTATTTTAATTGGACAACAAACAGAAAATCTGTTTTGGAAAATTCTACAGCATTCACGCCTGCAGTAAGTTTAATTTCAGGTTTAAAAGTTGCTCTTGAAATGATCAAAGAAGAAGGCATTGAAAATATAGTTGAACGTCATACAAAAATAGCTAAGGCATTAAGAACAGCCGTTAGAGCAATTGGGTTAAAATTGTTTGTGGAAGATGATTCTATAGCCTCAACATCAATAACAGCAATACTTCCTCCTGATGGGATAAGTGTTCCGGATATCAGAAAAGTATTAAAAAATGATTATGATATTGTTGTTGCAAATGGGCAAAATCAATTGAAAGATAAAATTTTTAGAATGGGAACATTGGGTTTTGTTTCAGAACGTGATGCTATAACAGCAATAGGCTCATTAGAGGCTGCTCTTAATAAACTTGGATATAAATTTGAGCTTGGTAGTGGTGTTGCTGCCCTTATAAAAGAGTTAAATAAATAGAGGTAAAGATGAAAGTATTAATCACTGATAAAATAAATGAAGCTGCGGGAAAAATTCTTGAGAGTATAGCTGCGGTTGATTTTCTTCCAACTATGAGTGAAGATGAACTCGCTGAAAAAATTAAAGATTATGATGCTTTAATGATAAGAAGTCAAACAAAAGTTACTAAAAAAATAGTTGAAGCCGGGAAAAAATTAAAAATAGTTGGTCGTGCCGGTGTCGGGGTAGATAATATAGATATAGAATCTGCTACTCAAAATGGTATAATCGTTGTAAATTCACCAGATGGAAATACAAATGCAGCGGCTGAACATACTATAGCATTAATGCTTGCAATATCTCGTAATATTCCGGAGGCTGCATTATCAACAAAGGAAGGAAAATGGGAACGTTCTAAATTTACAGGAGTCGAAGTTTTCGGAAAAACATTAGGTATAATAGGGTTTGGAAAAATAGGTCATCATGTTGCAAATGTTGCTTTAGCTTTAGGAATGCAAGTTGTTGTTTCTGATCCATATACCACAAAAGAAGCCGTAGAAAAAATAGGGGCAAAATATGTAAACAGTCTTGATGAATTTTGGCCTTTATGTGATTATATAACAATTCATACACCTAAAACGAAAGAAACAACTTCTTTAATTAATAAGAATACATTAAACAGAATGAAAAAGGGTGTAAGAATAATAAATTGTGCTCGTGGCGGTATAATTGATGAATTAGCTTTAAAGGAAGCACTACTTTCAGGACAGGTTCAAGCTGCTGCGTTAGATGTATATGAAACAGAACCTGATATTACAGCTTCACCTTTATATAATTGTAATTGTAATGTCACTATGACTCCACATCTCGGGGCAAGTACTGCAGAAGCACAATTTAATGTTGCTATAGATGTAGCTGAACAAATAAGAGAAGTTTTGACTGGTGGTAGTGCAAAGGCTGCAATAAATATACCTTCTTTAAAATCAGATATTCTTGAACCGGTTAAAGATTACATGTTGTTAGCCGAAAATTTGGGTGAGCTTGTACAACAACTTACAAAAGGAAATTTAAAAAATATAAATATTAATGTAAGCGGTAATCTTGCTGAATTAAATGTAGCACCTTTAGAGGTTGCCGTTCAAAAAGGAATATTTTCTTCTTCAATAGAAGGAGTGAATTTTGTAAATGCTCCTTTGATTACAAAAAAAAGAGGGATTAATATTATTACATCTAAATCACAAAAGGATTGTACATATTTAGGTTCAATATCAGTAACATTGGTAAGTGACAGTGATGAAAATACCGTAACCGGAGCTTTGATAGCTAAAAATATGCCGAGAATTGTTCGTATTAATGATTATAATATGAGTATAGCTGCTGAGAAACATATGTTAATGGTTCCGCATGATAATAAACCTGCTATGGTTGCTAAAGTCGCTGCAGTTATCGGAGAAAATAATATCAATATTAACAGAATGCAAGTTTCACAAAAAACTAATCAAAAAGATAATGTATCTATAATGATTATTACTATAGATAAAGATGTTAATAATAAAACAATGGAAACTATTAATCAAATTGATGGAATAAAAAATGCTCAGTATATAAAATTGAGTGTTTAAAAAACAAAATTATAAACAGCCTCTTTAAACAGAGGCTGTTTATTCCTGAATATATGTAGGAGCAGTTTTTGGACTTTTCCCTTTTATTACATTATGATAATAAGAATAAGTCATTGGTGTA
>CANPZN010000028.1 GCA_947588785.1 Candidatus Gastranaerophilales bacterium | reverse complement strand
TAAAAAATTATGAATCTGCCCATAACCTAAATGCTAGGATTATTGCAAAGTTGGAATACTTAAATCCGGCAGGAAGTGTTAAAGATAGAGTTGCAATGGCGATGATTAATGATGCACAAGAGAAGGGATTATTAAAAGAAGGATCAGTTATAATAGAGCCTACCAGCGGAAATACAGGTATCGGATTAGCCGCAGTTGCAGCAGCAAGAGGATATAGAATTATATTAACAATGCCGGAAACAATGAGCATGGAAAGAAGAAATTTATTAAAGGCTTATGGTGCGGAACTTGTTCTAACTGATGGTACAAAGGGAATGAAAGGTGCGATTTTAAAGGCGGAAGAACTTGCAAAAACAATGCCTGAAAGTTATATTCCCGGACAATTTGTAAATAAATCAAATCCTGAAATACATAGGAAAACTACAGGCCCTGAAATATGGGAAGATACAGAGGGTAAAGTTGATATATTTGTTTCAGGCGTTGGAACAGGCGGAACTATTACAGGTACGGGTGAATATTTAAAATCAAAAAATCCGAATATAAAGGTTATTGCTGTAGAACCTGCAGATTCTCCTGTTTTGTCCAAAGGCATTTCAGGTGCACATAAGATTCAGGGTATAGGAGCAGGATTTGTACCGGAAATTTTAAATACAAAAATATATGATGAAATAATAACTGTTTCAAATGAAGATTCATTTAAAACAGGAAAGTTTTTGGCAAGAAATGAAGGTTTACTTGTAGGAATTTCTTCGGGAGCAGCTGTTTTTGCAGCTTCGGAATTGGCAAGACGTGAAGAGAATAAAGGCAAGAATATAGTTGTATTGCTTCCTGATACGGGAGATCGTTATTTATCAACTCCTATGTTTTCCGATTAGAATAAAATAGAGCGAGGATATATGAAAAGAATAGCAAGTTTTAGCGTAAATCATGACATATTAGAAAAGGGGATGTATGTATCTCGAATAGACGGAGATGTTACATATGATATAAGAATGAAAAAGCCAAATTGCGGTGATTATTTAGAAAATGCCTCTATGCATACTTTTGAACATTTATTTGCGACATATGCAAGAAATTCAAAATATGAAAAAAGTATAGTATATGTAGGCCCGATGGGCTGTAGAACCGGATTTTATCTTCTGTTAAGGGATGATGTTACACGTGCTGAGGCATTAGAGCTGGTAAAAGAATCATTTAGATTTATAAAAGATTTTGAAGGAGAGATTCCCGGAACTAAGCGTCAAGAATGCGGTAATTATCTTGAACATGATAAAAAAGGTGCAAAGCAAATTGCTATAGATATGTTGGAAGTTTTATCAGATTGGAATGAGGAGAAAATGAATTATGAAAAATGAATCTTCTATTGCAATAATTGGAGCAATGGATTGTGAAGTGGATTGTTTAAAAAGTCTTTTACAAGATAAAAATAAAGTAGAATACGGCAAATTATCAATATATACCGGTACAATAGAAGGACATTCTGTTGTGTTGGCAAAAAGCGGAGTAGGTAAAGTTAATGCTGCCCTTAACACACAGTATATTATTGATAATTTCCATCCTGGATTTATTATCAATACCGGTATTGCAGGAGGGGTAGCTGATGGTTTATCCGTAGGTGATATAATTATCGGAAAAGAATTGATTCAGTATGATTTTGATACATCTGCTTTAGGTTATGCCAGAGGTTATATGTGTACCGGAGTAAATTCTGATAAACCTACTGTTTATTATTCTGACGAGAATTTGATAAAACTTTTTGAAAAAGCAGTAAAAAAATCACATCCCGAGATACATATTCATAAAGGTATAATTGCGACAGGAGATACATTTATTTCTTCAGGTGCAAAAAAACAAGAAATTAAAGATATATTTAATGCTTCAGCGGTAGAAATGGAAGGTTGTGCAATTGCTCAAACTGCGGCAGCCAATTCTGTAAAAGTATTAGTAATAAGAGCATTATCTGATCTTGCAGATGGTAGTGCAACAAAATCTTTAGATATTTTTGAAAAACAAATGGCAGAATTTTCAGCTTCTACAATTCATACTCTTTTAAAAATGTCTGAATTATATGATATAGTGTGTCCTATTAAATAATTGTATAAATTAAATTTCGTTTGCAATATACTAATGATATGAATTTTTATAAACAAGAAATAGAAAAAATTAAACAATCCGGAAGTTATAGAGAAATCCAAAATATAGAAGAAAAAAAAGAAAAATATCTGACTATTAATGGGCAGAGTATGCTAAATTGTTCTTCTAATGATTATTTGAATATAAGTACAAATCGCAGTTTAATAAACGAATTTTTGGAAAAATATAGAAATGATAATGAATTTATATTTTCATCAACTTCT
Source organism: Candidatus Gastranaerophilales bacterium (assembly GCA_947588785.1). GTDB lineage: Bacteria > Cyanobacteriota > Vampirovibrionia > Gastranaerophilales > Gastranaerophilaceae > Avigastranaerophilus. The sequence continues at coordinate 19,363 of CANPZN010000028.1, read as the reverse complement.
TCAAGATTGTTGACAGGTACATCAAAAACATATAAAAGGTTAGAATCAAATCTTGCACGATTATTTAAAAAAGAATCGTGTTTATTGTTTAATACAGGATATCAATGTAATCTTGGAGTAGTTTCTTCACTTGTAAACAGAGATGATGTAATATTTTCAGATAAATTAAATCATGCAAGTATTATTGATGGTATGAAACTATCAATGACTAAATTTTATCGCTATAGACATTTAGATTATAATAACCTGGAAGAGATGTTAATAAAGTATAGAAATAACTATAAAAAAGCAATTATAATCTCAGAGTCTGTATTTAGCATGGATGGTGATATTGCAGATATAAAAAAATTAATAGAACTGAAAAATAAATATAATTGTAAATTAATGATAGATGAGGCTCATGCTTTTGGAATCTTTGGAAAAACATTATGCGGAATAATAGATGAAAATGATTTGTTGAATGAAGTTGATATAATAACAGCAACATTAGGTAAATCAATAGGTTCAATGGGTGCATTTTGTGTATCGGAAAAAACAATAATAGATTATTTGGTAAATAAAGCAAGTTCTTTTATATTTTCTACCGCAATTCCTCCTTCAAGTATAATGTGGTCAAATTATTTAATAGAAGAAAAATTTGATTTTTTATATAAACAAGCACAAAAATTAAAGAAATTAATTAAAGACGCTCATGAATATATGAAAGATGAAGGTAAAACACAAATAATACCCATAATTATAGGAGATAATTATAAAACAATAAATATAGCTCAAGAATTACAGAGTAAAGGATTCTATGTACTTCCCGTAAGACCTCCTACAGTACCTGTAAATTCGTCAAGATTAAGGTTATCATTGACTTCAAATATTACATTTGAAGAATTTCAACTAATTATAAATAAGATAAAGGAATACCAAACAATTGAGGTATAGATGAGGCATTAAATGAAATCTAAATGGTTAAATAATCAAAACAATGAAAATATAATAGTATTTTTTAACGGTTGGGGAATGGATGAAAAAATAGTGGAACATTTGTTATACGGAAATTATGATGTATTGATGTTCTACGATTATAGAACTTTTGAAGAAATAAAATTTGATTTTTCAAAATATAAAAATAAATATTTGATAGCTTGGTCAATGGGGGTAATAGTAAGCAGTTTGTATTATGAGATCTTTAATGGATTTGATAAAAAAATTGCAATAAATGGAACGTTAAAGCCAATTAACGATGAATATGGAATACCTGTTTTAATATATAATTTAATGATTGAAAATTTTAATGAAATCAGCAGTGAAAAATTTGTAAAGAAGATATCTTCAGGAAATAATACAAAAGAGTACTGTACACGCTCAATGACGGACTTAAAAGAAGAATTAATAAATATAAAAAACGTAAATCCGACAAGATTGATAGAATTTGATAAAGCCATAGTATCATTAAAAGATAGAATAATGCCTGCTAAAAATCAAATAAAATATTGGACACAGCAAAATATAGAAGTAGAAAAAAAAGAGGGATTACACTCAATATTTGATCAAATAACCAATTGGGGTAATCTCATATGATCGATAAAATATTGGTAAAAAAAAGATTTGAGAAAAATTTTATTACCTATGATGATAATGCTTTTGTTCAAAAATTAATGGCAAAAAAACTTGTGAATTTTATAGATCGAGTTAATTATGACTCAATATTTGAAATTGGAAGTGCAACAGGTATTTTAACGAAAGAAATAAAAGACAAATATACATTTAATAAATATACTGCCAATGATATAGTAGAGGGTTCGGAAAAATATATAGAAAAAATAATTCCGCAAAGTAAATTTATTACAGGAGATATAGAAATGATAAATTTGACGGAAAGTTATGATTTAATCATTTCTAATGCTTGTCTTCAGTGGTGTAATGATATAAATTTGACTATTATGAAATTATATAATGTATTAAAAGAAAATGGCATTTTAGCTATATCTATATTTGGTGATGAAAATTTAAAAGAAATAAAAAAAATATTTGAAATTGAAAATTCCAAATATACTATGCAAGAATTACAATTATATTTATCAAAATATCATATTATAAAATTTGTAGAAGAAAAAAATGAATATTATTTTGAAAATTTAAAGACTGTATTAAAACATTTAAAATATACGGGAGTGAATGCAATAAAAGAGATAAAATTAACAAAAAACAAATTAAATGAATATGAAAAATTATATAATAGTATGTATTCAAAGAATGGTCAATTATGTTTAACTTATAATCCTTTATATATTATTATACAAAAATTACCCGAGTAGGGTAGAAATATAGAGAATGTATAAGCAGAATCTCTGAGAAAAATTCGTATCTTTGTAATTGCTAAAACACTAAATTAACTTGATTAAATGTCTGATCTGTATTGAATAGCTTGAGCAATATGGGTAATCATAATATTTTCTGATTCTTGTAAATCAGCAATTGTCCGTGCTACTTTTAAAAGTCTGTCATAGGCTCTTGCGGAAAGATTTAATTTTTTAACGGCTTCTTTTAAAAGAGATTTACTTCCTTCATCTAATTGGCAATATTTTTTTATTAATTTAGGTGTAAGTTGTGAATTAGTGTAAATATTATTTTTTTTATATCTTTCAAGTTGAATATTTCTTGCGGTTACAACTCTATTTCTTATTTGTTCGGAAGTTTCAACAACTTGTTTGTTATTGTCAAGGAGTTCATCCAAATTTAATCTTGGAACGTCAATAATAATATCTATTCTATCCAATAACGGGCCTGAAAGTTTTGAACGATATTGTTTTATTTGGAATTCAGAGCAAGTGCATTTTTTTTCGTTATCTCCCAAATAACCGCAAGGACAAGGATTCATTGCCGCAAGGAGAATAAAGTCAGAAGGGAATTCGAGTCTCATTTTAGCTCTTGCAATAACAATTTTTCCATCTTCTAAAGGTTGCCGCATTACTTCAAGTACTTGTCTTGGAAATTCAACAAATTCATCAAGGAATAAAACTCCTCTGTGAGCAAGTGTTATTTCTCCAGGTTTAGGATAAGACCCGCCACCAATGATACCTATGGCAGAAGCGGTATGATGTACACTGCGAAAAGGTCTTTTGGTAATTAAAGGTTGTGCCGGATTAACAAGACCTGAAATACTGTATATTTTTGTTAGTTCTATTGATTCTTCAAAAGTTAAAGGGGGAAGAATTGAAGGAAAACATTTTGCTAATAATGTTTTACCTGATCCCGGAGGGCCGGACATAAGCAGATTGTGAGCTCCTGCGGCGGCAATTTCCAATGCTTTTTTTGCTTTTATTTGACCTTTTACATCTTTATAATCAAAAGAATTTTCAATTTTATTTTCGATATTTGAATAATTATCAATATCTGCTTCAGTGGGAGAGATTAATTTATATTCAGGGCTGTTGTCATTAAAATGATTTACTATTTCATTTAGATTTTTTGCCCCTAATACTGTCATCCCTTTTACAATAGCAGCTTCTTTTGCGTTGTCAAAAGGAACAATAATAGTGTTTATACCTTGTTCTTTTAATCCGGCTGTAATCGGAAGTACTCCATTTACCCCTCTTAAAGAGCCATCAAGTGATAATTCTCCGATAAATGCCGTATTAATAAAATCATTTTTTTGTATTATTCCGCATTTTACTAATATTCCAATTGCTATTGGTAAATCATAATAGCTCCCCATTTTTTTTATGTCTGCAGGTGCCAGATTAATTACGATTTTTTTATTAGGGAACTCATATCCTGAATTTTTTATGGCGGAACGAACACGTTCTTTTGCTTCACTAATGGATATATCAGGAAGTCCGACTATTGAAACGGAAGGCAGAGAATTATTAATATCAGCTTCTACTAATATTTTATAGACATCAAGCCCTATTACACTTGCCGTTAAAATTTGAGATATCACAATTTCTACCTGATTAATCGGTTGATATAATGTAATTAGTATATAACATTAAATTTCCACTAGCAAGAATATTATCAGAAAAAATTTTGAAGAGGTTCAATTCACGTGAATTTAGGTTGAATATTAATTAACCTAATTTCTTTTCTGTTTCTTCTATTTTTTTTAATATTAAATCTAATTGTATTTTAAACCATTGAGTAAAAAGTTTAATTTCATTTTTGAAGCTGTATGCTCCGGGCCAAAAAGAATTATAGTACATAAAAATCCTTTCTTTATAAAATATTGTATTTTTCAACGAATGCGATTTTTTAGAGACTTTAAAAGAGCAAATTTACGATTGCGATAAGTAAGCGGAAGATTGTGACACCGGATTAAATTCGGATTTTGAGCCGTGCTGATGTATTTATGTTCAAATTGAAAGTTTATTAACTAAAAAAGTTTTTTCATAATAAGATATCGACAAAAAGTTATATAAACTTTAATAATGATGAAAAAATGTTCCAAAAGATTACACAAATGTTAAGAATTGTAAAAAATATATAAAAAAAACGCATAAAAAATTTTTTACGAACATTATATGAAGTGTAAGACTCATAACAGTCTAAAACTGAACAACTATCTACCAAAACTAACCTAGTTAATGCTCTTTTTTTAAAGAGCTTTTTTTTTGAAAAATTTTTCTGAATAAAAAAATAAAAAATATGTTTAAAAAAATAAATTTTAGGGTAATTAATTTAATGTAAAAAAAATATGATAACTATAACTGGAAAAATATAAGTGATATGGTTTTATACCACTATAATATATTGAGTTTATAAAAAATATTATTTGCTTAAAATATAGTATAGGAGAAAATATGACTGAACTAAAAGATCCAAGGTATAACAAATTAGCACAATCATTGATTAATTTTCTTGTTCAAAAGAAGGATATTGAGAAAAAGTAAATGGCGGAGCAAGACGAGTAAGATCTTTATCATTCGATATTACTCAAAAAGATGGAAAAGTGTGCTTTGTAGTTCAAATAGGAATGTGTGAAGCTGCCTTTAATGCGAATAACGGATTAAAAGAAAGAGGGAGTTGTTTTGGTCTGGAACGCTACATAAGAGATTGGTATGAAATGCCAAGTATTAATATGGAAATTAAATCAATTATATCCCAATTTAGCAGAACAGAAATCAAAAAAGTGGAAGAAGAAGAAGAAAAACAACTGGAATTTAATGTTTCAGAATAATAAAAATTAAATTATACGAAATCTAGAATAAAGCCTGCAATCGTTATTGTATTGTAAATATATGCCTGTTTTATATGCTGTATATTACTTTGCAAACGATTGCAGGCTATTTTTATATCAAGATTGATTCAACTTTTCTCTGTTTTTTATTTATCTAGATCGAAACCTTTGGCAGAGGCACATTTAAAATTAATAAGCAGACAATAGTAGGGTAGACTTTAGTCTACCATTCATTATTTTTTATTATTTACAAAAAAATAAATTATAAATTAAATAAACAAATAAAATTTTCAAAGCAATACTTCGTTTGTCGTTCAGTTCGTCCTCATACTCTCGGGTTCGCTCACATTTCTTATCGCAAAATTTTCTCGGACACATTATATTAAATTAGAAAATCTTTCCATAGCTTCAATCGTTTTTTCCCGATTACCAAAAGATGTTAATCGAAAATATCCTTCTCCATTTTTTCCGAAACCACTTCCTGGTGTACCTACAAGTGCAATTTTATTTAAAAGATAATCGAAAAATTCCCAAGATTTCATATTATTAGGACACTTTAGCCAGATATAAGGTGAATGCTTACCGCCTGTATACCAAATACCTTTACTGTCCATTGTATCAGCTATGATTTTAGCATTTTCACTGTAATATTGAATATTTTCTAAGATTTGTTTTTGACCCTCAACAGAGAAAATAGCTTCAGCAGCTCTTTGAACAATATATGGAACACCATTAAACTTTGTTGTTTGACGTCTAAGCCAAAATTTATTTAAAGAACAATTCTGTTTAATAAGAGCTTTAGGTACAACGGTATATCCGCATCTAGTACCCGTGAAACCGGCCGTTTTAGAAAATGAACAAAATTCTATCGCACACTTTTCAGCACCTTCTATTTCATAAATACTGTTAGGAAGTTCGTTTGACTTGATAAAACATTCATAAGCCGCATCAAAAAGGATAATTGAATCATTTTTTAATGCGTAATCTACCCATTTCCTTAAACCGTCTTTAGTATAAACAGCACCTGTCGGATTATTTGGTGAACAAATATAAATAATATCGCATTTAATGTTTTCATCAGGTAAGGGTAAAAATCCGTTTTTTTCATTTGCGTCAGCATAAATAATTTTTCTGCCAGCCATAGTATTTGTATCAACATAAACAGGATATACCGGGTCAGGTACTAAAACATTATTATCTATATCGAAAATGTCTAAAATATTGCCTAAATCACTTTTCGCTCCATCAGATATAAAAATTTCATCAGAAGCCAAATGAACATTTTTTCTACCATAATATTTTTGTATGGCTTCACGAAGAAATGCGTAGCCTTGTTCAGGGCCATAACCTTTAAATGTAGCTTGAACTCCCATTTCATCCGCAGCTTTTTTAATTGCTTCAACAACAACCGGAGCTAACGGGAGAGTTACATCCCCTATGCCTAATTTTATTAGCTGTTTATCCGGATTATTTTTTGTAAATTCAGCAACTTTTTTTGCAATAGTAGAAAATAAATAACTGTCTTCTAAATTCAAATAATTTTTATTAATATTCATCGATTCTCCAAAACTCATATCGTTTACATGTTTATCTTTATAGTATAATAAAATAAAGATTAAGTAAAAAGGAAAAAAATATGGCAGTAAGACAAAGACAACATGAACAAGATCCTATGGTAAGACGTACCAATTTTGACGCAGTAGAGTCTAATTTAACAGATGAACAGGCAAAACTTGAAGCATCAAGATGTTTAAATTGCAAAAATCCAAGATGTGTACAAGGCTGTCCTGTTAATATAAATATTCCTGGCTTTATTCACGAGTTAAAAGAAGGAAATCTTGAAAAAGCCGGCGAAGTTATCAGAGAATCAAGCCTTCTTCCTTCGGTTTGCGGAAGAGTTTGCCCTCAGGAAAGACAATGTGAAGGTAAATGCGTTCTTGGTATAAAATCAGAACCTATAGCAATCGGGGCATTGGAAAGATATGTAGGTGACGCTACAAATGCACAAATCGGAGAAATAAAAGAAACAGGTAAAAAAGTTGCCATTATAGGCTCAGGCTGTGCAGGTATTACAGCAGCTGCAGATTTACGTCGTGCCGGTCATGAAGTAGTTGTTTTTGAAGCACTCCATAAACTTGGCGGTGTTTTAAGGTACGGTATACCTCCATTCAGACTTCCGAGAACTTTCTTAGATAAAGAAATTTCAAACTTAAAAAAGATGGGTGTAAAATTTGTTACTAATGTCGTTGTAGGTAAATCAATTACGGTAAAACAATTAAAAGATGACGGATTTGACGCAATCGTTATAGGTTCGGGAGCAGGACTTCCTAAAATGATGGGAATTCCTGGCGAAAACTTAAATGGAGTATATTCCGCAAACGAATTTTTAACAAGAGTTAACTTAATGCAGGCTAATTTAGAAGAAACACCAACTCCTATAAGGGTAGGTGAAAAAGCTGCTATTATAGGCGGTGGAAATGTTGCAATGGATGCTGCAAGAGTTGCGGTAAGAATCGGATTCAAAGAAGTTTATATTATGTATAGACGTACGGAAGCAGAACTTCCTGCACGTTTGGAAGAAATTCGCCACGCAAAAGAAGAAGGTGTTGTATTCAAGTTTTTACATGCTCCAAAACAAATCTATAATAAAGAAGGTTATGTATGCGGAATGCAGTTTGAAATAATGGAATTGGGTGAACCTGATGAATCAGGAAGGAGAAAACCTATACCGACAGGTAAAACAATGGATTTAGATGTTGATACAGTTGTTGTTGCTTTAGGTACAGGGCCTAACCCTACAATTCAAGCTTCTATGTTAAAAGATAATATGGACTTAGAAACAAATCCCAAAGGATATATTATTATTAACGCTGAAACCGGGGAAACTTCAATAGACGGAGTTTATGCCGGAGGTGACGTTGCACCTACAGGTTCTTCTACGGCAATAAATGCAATGGGAGCTGGTAAACGTGCCGCTAAAGCAATCAATGAATATTTATCAAAATAGAATTAGGCATAAATATTACATAGAGAGTTTCGTATTATATGCGAAACTCTCTGTATATAGTAATTATTAAGTAAAATCGGTTGAAAATCCTTAATTGCTAATAAATAAAACCGTCCGAAAAAATTTCGCAATAAGGAATGTGAGCGAATTTTCCGTAGGGTGGAGTCGAGCGATAGCGAGCGAACCCGAGAGTATGAGGACGAACTGAACGACAAACGAAGTGCAGTGAAGCACTCGTCCGAAGAAAGGAAAATTCAAGGCTGCGAAATTTTAAAGTGGCGTTTTTAAAAGGTAAGCAATTATACGGTTGTGACACTGGATTAAATACAAAAAGTAAAAAGCAGTAGGGTAGACTTTAGTCTACCATTCATTATTTTTTATTATTTACAAAAAATAAATTATAATTAAACAAATAAAGTTTTCAAAGCGATACTTCGTTTTTAATTTATCAAGGAAATAAAACCAAAGAGAGGTAGACTAAAGTCTACCTTACTATCTATCTAAACTCAACTCGAGGCTTCGTAAGAAGACGAAGCTTTGCCAAAGTTTCGTTAAGTAAATTAACAAAACTCCGTATATGCATTTCAAACTTTATTATTTATCAAGGAAAACTAAAGAGAGGTAGACTAAAGTCTACCCTACTGTTGCTCGCCCGTAAGAAAGAAAAATTCAAGACTGCGAAATTTTGGAGCAACTTTTTTAAAAGGTGAACAACTTTACGGCTCAGATGAGCAAGCACAAGGTTGCGACACTAAATTAAATATCAACCCGGTATCTGATTAAATATAAAAACCTTGTTCATCTAAGAATTCTATACAGCTCTTTTTGTCCATTATTTCTGTAGTCATATCATGGTTATTTCGATCTTCATCAGTGTAGTATGTAACTTCATAAGAATTGTCATCTAATTTTTTTAAAGTACCACCGCATAATGATTTGTTATTAATGAGATCTTCTTCATTAAATTTTTCTATTTGCGGTGGATGTTTAAAACCTCCGACAAAAGATGTTGTTGTAACTACAAAATTACCGTCTTTATTTTTTTGTATATCTTTAGAACCTGTAAATATTAATTCAGGTCTTAATAAAATTTTTCCGTCAGATAGTTTAATACCTGAATCAAAATTTTTATCAAATTTTTCTTCTTCACTTAATGTTCTGATATTAGGGTTATATTTTGTAACTAACTCTGAATTAACAGTGGGCAGTTCTTCTGCCATTCTTTCAAAAAACGTCGAATTAGACATAAATTCACCTGTAATATTGCCTGAATTATCAGGTTTTACGGATTTATCGCATACATACATTCCTGTAATGCTTTTCCCGTTTTCTGTTCCAGTTATTTGTTTAGCACAATATGTTTTACCGTCTATTATACTTGTATATTCTATAGTAGGCTTATTTGATGGTGTCCATTGTATAGTCATTTTGTTTATTTCCTTATAAATTTATCTTGTATAATATAACAAATTTTCAAAATGAAAATTGTTAAATTTAAAAAAGATTTTAATATTTATTAATCAAAATTTCTTTTGGAGATATCTTTATAGTTAATGTGGTTTTTTAATAAGAAAATAGTGGCAAAAATTGAAGATGTTATTGTAATTGTTGTTTGTTCAACAAGTGCAATAGCAAGGGCTGTTTCTTTGCTAACGTTATATATTGCGAATGCAGAAATAACTGCTACTTGATAAGGCCCTATGAATATTGATGTAGAAGGAATCATACAGGATAAAGCTATAAAACATATTAAAAAAATTGTTACAGACCAATGTATATCACAGTTAAATCCTTGAATTACTATAAAAAAGTTAAGACATTCAAAAAACCATATAAAAGCTGCAGATATTATTGAATATATTATTTGTTTTGGTGAATCAATAATTTCAAATCCCATAATGAATGAATTACACAAATTGTTTACACAATTTAATGATTTTTTTATTAATGAATTGAAGCAAAATGTATGATTTAATTTAGTGTCGCAACCTTGTGCTTGCTCATCTGAGCCGTAAAGTTGCTCACCTTTCTTATCATGAAATTTTCTCGGACAAGTTATATTTTGTGAATTATCAATTGATTGTGCGGAATTATTATGTGAAATTAATTTTGATAAACAAGAACAAATTTTATCTGTCCATTTATATTTATATGAAATAAGTATAAATGTTATAGAAGTTATTAGGATAATTCCTGAAATAAGGCATAAATTCACGGCAAGTTTATTTCTTGTAAATAAAAAGATTCCTATAGTTTGGAAACAAAAAATAATTATTATATCAAAAATTCTTTCAAACATTACGGAACCAAAAATTTTAATTTTATCAATATGATATTTGTTTCCGATGAAATAAGCTCTAAAAAGATCTCCTGCTCTTGCGGGTAATACTATATTTAAAGAAGCACAAGTCAAAACTAATTCTATAGATTCCAAAAGTGGAATTTTAACGGTTTTTTCTATAATTTGTTTAAATAATAAACCTCGAAAACTTAATGAAGTAATGATTGAAGCGACTAATAATATAATATATTTTAGATCAAAGTGTTTTATTTCATTAAGTAATTCTTTAAAATCCAAATTAATAAAAACAATAAATATAAAAATACAAGTAATTAAAAAAAGCAGTAATTTTTTTATAATAATTTTCATTGAATCAACTCCGACCTCAAGAGAATTATACAATATGAAGGTAGGAATAGTAGAGTTTGTTGTGTTTTTTCATTTTGTCATAGTTTAGTGAATTAATCATTTTTATGGAAAAAATATCAAGAGTATTTTTAGCATTCATATAGGTTGAAAATGCTTGTTTGTATTTTTTCAAATTAATTAGAGCTTGAATTTTTATTTCAATTAATTGAGAAAATAAGTTAAAGTTTTCATTTTTTAATAAGTCCAAAGCTTTGTTGCAAAATTTCAAAGCATTGTTATTTTCTTCTAAATTGCTATAACAATTTGCTATTGAGGCTAAAACCGTGTAGTTATTTTTAGAAATATTATTTGCTTGAATATAAAGATTTAATGCTTTTTTAGTGTAGCCTTTTATGAAATAAATATTTGCGAGGAGCATAATACTTTTAAAATGTAGAGGAGTGAGATTGATAGCATTTTTTAATTTTTTTTCGGCAAGATTAATATGATTAAAATAGAAAAAATCATCTTCGGCTTCACGAAAAAGTAGTTCTGATTTTATGTTAATTATTTTTGTATTATAAAAAAATGATGTGTTATTTGAATTTTGCATATATAATTTATCTGATTCTGTACTGTTACTGTAAAAATGATAAAATTTTATGTATGTAATGGGCTATAAGTTTTTAAAAGAGTCAATTTGTGAAATAGCCGGAAAGCATGACGGGCATGAAGTTTTCATTATTTTGATTCTGATTTACAAAATTTAACAAATTTTTTTAAAATTAGAAATAAAGCATGAAAAGCATGATGAGACATGGATTTTGGACAATATTACAAAACTTAATAAATGCTTGCTTGATATTAAAAATAAACCATAGTAATATAAAAGAGATCTAAGAATGTTCCGGGAAATTTCGTGATGAGGAATTTCAAGGCAGTCGGCGGCAAAGTATGACACCAGATTAAATTAGTATATGAAAAGACCGTATTAGATTATTTATCGGAGGCAAATATAAAATGAATCAAATTATCAAAATAGCTTGGGATTTAAATGAAACTACAGAAAATAGATATCAATTAGTATATGAGATTGCAGAGTTAGCAAAAAAATTAGTTGATGAAAATCAATTAAAGAGGGTAAAAGAAGAATATAGTTTTGATGATGCACCTTTTGATACATCAATAAAAAAAGAGAATCCGGTTGAACATGCTATTATGGTAAAAGCTTCCGAATATGATGATTCAGGTCTTGTAGGATAAAATAGATTGTCTGTGAAAATTACACTAAAATTATTAAAATGAAACATTTAATTTAGTGTTGCAACCGTAAAATTGTTTATCTTTTAAAAACGCCACTCCAAAAATTTTATTTGTTTTGATGTGAGCAAAGTTATGGAACGGCAACTATAAAGCGGATTGCGAAAAGAATGAAATTTATTTAACGAGAGTAGTTAAGCAGGTTAATAATTGAACGGAATGATTAATTAGAATTAAAAAAAGCTCCTCAATGTCAGGAGCTTTTTTAAACCTAAAATCAATTTTTTATTAAGCCATTAATTTATTAATAGCAATAGTTAATCTTGATTTTTTTCTGGAAGCGGTATTTTTATGTAAAATACCTTTAGAAACTGCTTTATCACATAATTTATAAGCTAAAGACAGAGCTTGTTTAATAGCTTCCTGGTTTTTTTCTTTGGCTTGTGCTAAAACAAGAACTTTTTTAATTGCAGTTTTAATTTCAGATTTTACGGCAACATTTCTGATATAATTTCTTTCTGCAGTTAAGATTCTTTTTTTAGAAGATTTAATATTAGCCATTTTAATTTTCCTTTCTAATTCAGTATTGTTAATGTTAAGCATTACAATCTGCTTAGAGGATAAGTGAGTAAGTTAATTATATAATTAAAAAAAATAAAGTAAATTAAATATTAAAAAATATAAAAATTTATAAAATCATGGCAAAAAAATTTTGTTTTTGTTTTTAAATGATTTTGAAAGAAGAATATAGTAATTCATGCAAATAAGAAACGCTGAAATATATAATAAAACAGTAAGTTCAAAAGGTTCAAGAGAAATATTAAGAACCATAGCTGATCCTGATTCACTGGCAGCAACAATATTATTGGAATCAAGTGTAACAGGGGGCAGAGGAATAAATGCATATAAACGAGGCGGAATTCCTGAATTCAGAGAAAGATTTACTGATGATGTTGTATCAGCGGTATTTTGGATGAAAGGCGTTGATATTTTTAATAAAATAGGGAATACTTTTGGCGAAAGAGTATTAAAATTGCCTGTTTCAGAGTTTGATGTCGGAAAAGATGCATTAAGAACTCCTTTTAATAATATAGTAAATGATTTAACAAAAAATATAACTGATGAAAAAGCGGCAAAGTCACTTGAAAAAAAACTGGCTGCATTTAAATTTGGTAAAATAGTTACTTCTACTTTATTGGCAACAACTTTTGTAGGTTTTATATTACCTAAAATAAATCAACAAATAACTAAAATGATGATGTCAAAATCTTCAAAAAATAAAAAAATATCTAAAACAATGAATGATATTTTAATAGAAAATAATTCATTTGAAAGTTTTGATAAAAAAATTAAATCGCCAATATCTTTTAAAGGTCTGTCATCTTCATTAATGGCAACAACTGCTCATTATCTTGAAAACAATAAAATTTGTAAGATGTTATCCTGTGATGTAGGTATTTTAACCGGACGTGTTAAAACTGCAAGAAATGCAGATGAAGGCAGAGAATATTTCTTCCGTGATGCTTCTTCCAGTTTCTTCTATTTCGGAAGTACTCCTTTAGTGTATTCTTTATTGCAAAAATTAACAAAATCAAAAAATATAACAAATATTGATCCTGTTGCTTCAAAACAAATTACAAATAATTTAATTACACAACTTAATGAATCAGGTTCTATGAGTGTAAGTGAATTTGCAATTAAAACTCTTGGTAAAATAGATGAATCCGCAAAAAATATAATCGAACAACTTCCTTTTAATTCTGATGTTATTTCTCTTGAAGAATTAAAAAAATATGTAAAAGATGAAAATATAATAAAAAAAGCTTTTGAAATGTCAAAACTTCAACCCCAACAAAGTTCGACAGGAAGAATACTTACGAAACAGCAAGTATATGATGTTTTTAAGAACGGTTCTTTAAATACTCCGGAATTTATGAAAGAAATTTATGAAAAAAGATTTGGACAAGATTTAACAAATCCATATAAATTCATTTCAATGAAAAAGATTACATCTTTTAGAGATAATATTGATAAATATGTTGAAGGAGTTATAGACTACGCAAACAGAAAAAATGGTGGTGTAGTTGATAAAAAAATTATTGAAAAAATCAGTAAAAAGAGTTTTCTGATGTCCGCAGGTTTTAGAGCAGTTGCAATTATGTTTTCTGCAACAATTTTAGGTATAGTTATTCCTAAAATTCAATATTATATTACTGCTAAAAAAACAGGATCAAATAAAGCTCCTGGTTTAAGAGATTATGAAAATAATGAATAATATCTCTCCATTTTTAGTGAATAATAAATTCAAAAACAGCAAAAGCTTAATACAGAGTAAAGTGTAATGTTGAATTAAATATCTTTTATATTATTTGAAATCCATTTCAGCATGGGAATTAAAGCATTTGCACGATGTGATATCTTATTTTTTATATTCTCGGGAAGTTCAGCTATTGTTTGATTAAGCTCAGGAACAAAAAATATCGGATCATATCCAAAACCATTATTACCTTGAGGTTTATTTGTAATATAGCCGAATATCTTTCCTTCTTCACAATGAATTATTTCTCCATTTTCATTTACTAATACCATAGAACAAGTAAAATGAGCTTGTCTTTCATTAAAATTATATCCGTTTAATTCATTAAGGAGTTTGTCTATTTTTTCTTTTTGAGATGGTGCATATCTTGCGGAATAAATTCCTGGGCGTCCGTTTAAAATATCAACACATAAACCTGAATCATCGGCTAAACAAAGTGAGTGAGTTAATTTTGCCGCTTCTTTTGCTTTTATTATTGCATTTTCCGTGAAATTATTACCTGTTTCAGCTGGGTTAAAGTTATCCTTTACCACCTCAAAAATGATTTCACCATTTTTATTAATAGCATTAATTTCTTCTAATTTATGCTTATTAGAGCTGGCAAGAGTAATTTTTATCATAGTTATTTCCCAAATCTTCTGTTTCTTGAATTAAATTCCAAAATGGCATTAGTCAGGGTTTCTTCATTAAATTCAGGCCAAAATATATCAGTAACAATTATTTCTGTATATGCACACTGCCACAATAAATAATTACTAATGCGTTTTTCTCCTCCTGTTCTTATTAATAAATCAGGATCAGGAATATTTGCAGTATATAAATTATTGCTGATAAGATCTTCAGTAATATCTTTTTCTGAAAGCTGACCATTTTTTATGAGGGTTATAATTTTTTTTAAAGCATTTGTAATTTCCATTCTTGAACCATAATTAAATGCAATTTGTAAATTTAAAGTTTTATTATTTTTTGTTTCATTTTCTCCGAACTCTAAAACTTTAATTAAATCATTATTTAAAGAAGAGCGATCGCCGATGAATGTTAATTTTATGTCATTTTTTTGAAATTCAGGTACTTCTGATATAATTGTTTTAGCTAATAAAGACATAAGAAAATCGACTTCTTCTTTTGGTCTGTTCCAATTTTCCGTTGAAAACGCATATACAGTAAGATATTTTATATTAAACTTAACACATGCTTTTAAAGTAGCTCTTAAAGCATCTACGCCTTTTTTATGTCCGGCAGCAGTAGGCATAAATTTTGACTTTGCCCATCGTCTGTTTCCGTCCATTATTATTGCTATGTGCTTTAATTGAGTATTTCTTACTATATCTTTAATTTGCTCAATATTATCATGTGTATTTATCATAATTAATTTTCTTAATATGAGAATTATAAAACAAAAAATCAGAAAAAACTAATTTTTTGAATATGTTAATATTTAATGTTATCATAAATATGCTTTAAGAAGCCTTAAATAGTGAGCTTTAAGATTACAGACCGTTAAAAACTCTTTATTAATAAAGAAATATTAGCATAAAGAATTAAGAATGAAGGATGTATATATGAAAAAAATATTTGCTATATTTTGTTTAATCAGTCTTATTTCTACTCAAGAGTTATGTTATGCTGTAAATCGAAGTGATATACAGATAGAAAAAAATATTCGAATATTGAAATCAGAATTGAAAAAAACATATAATGCATATGAATATGTTGTTACCAATAATACAAAGGAAAAATTACAGATTACTAATGCTCAAATAATTAATGGGGTTGATGGAAATATCGGATTTAGTACTACAGAAGTAGGTGCCGGAAAATCTGTTGGCGTGTTGTGGGCTATTTGCGGCCCGGTTGGAATATTTACGCTCGGTATCGGTTGGATTGTAGGTATAATAGGGACTCCTATTGCATATAGTATTGGACATCATAAGAATACAAAAACGAGAAAAGAAAGTTTGATTTACACAAATTCTTTTCCTTCGGGTTTTATAGATTCTAATGAGACAATAAATGTGTTAACGTTAGTTCCGTTAGGAGCTGAATCTAAATTACGAATTACTTATTGTTCAGAGAAAATGGAAGATTGTAATGTGTTAACATATTAATATGAAGAAAATAATTATTGGTTTAATTTGTTTATTTATTGTTAACCTTGTGTTTCAGCCTTCCGTTAATATATCAAAAAAGGGCATGCCTTTTCAAAATATTTTCGGACAATTTATAACATCAGCTAATGCAGCAAATGATTTTTATGAAATAAAAAAAATAATGCCGTTAGAGTATGATAGAATACGGAAAATAAAAGTAAATGATAAAATTGTTTATGTCTGTGAAAAAAATGAATTTATTTCTTTATATAGTCCTGACGGGTTGTATGATAATTTTATCAAGAAATATTTTATTCAAAATAATAAATTGCAGAATATGCATTTTGAAAATTATCCTACGGATGGGGTAATCAGATATAAACGGATGGATAAATACGGTATTATATATGTAAAAGAAAATATAATTCATATAACAAAACCAATGTTTGAGAAAGTAGAATTTCCTGATGATAATTCACTTGTCGGAAAGATGTTAAATATATCATTTGCTCCGCTTGATAATATTATTTTATATGTAAAGTATCCAAAAGTTAAAAATTCAGACAAATATTTATATTTGAATGCACAAACTTTGTTTTTTTCGGAAGATTATGTATTAAATTCCGGGTATGTTTATTTGCCGCCGTCAATTATTAGGGAAGAAATAAATATAAAAGATAATAATTTGCAGGTTATTTATAAAAATATTAAAGATGTACGGAATAAATATGCAATTGCCTATACGCAGGATTCTATACAGTTATACGATATGAAAAATAATAAATTGATAAAATATAAAAATTTAAATTTAAAAAAAATTCAAAAATTTCCTCAAATTGATTCAATAGAATCTTTATATAATTTTATAAATACAAATACGAATCTTTATTTGAAAAATTATCCTACTAAAGGAAAAATACAAATAGGGAAAAAATTATATTTCTTTGATAGTAATAAATTTGATAGACTTAACGGAATTTATGATGATTTTAAATTATATGGTTCAGGATTATACTTAAACAGATTAACCGGATTAAAATTGTGTTTTGACGAAGAAAATATAATTGTAGCAAAACGTAATGATAAATGGGGTATTGTTGATTTATTCGGAGAAGTTAGAGTTCCTTTTATATATGACGAAATAACGCCTATTGAAATAGATTTGCATGAAATTATATCAAATATAGATGATGTTAATATAGAACAATTGAATCTTGAATATGTATCACAATCAAAATCAAAAAATTTATTTATAGCTCGAAACGGGCAAAAATATGGGATAATAAATTCTCAAAATGATATTTTAGTACCTTTAGAGTATCAAAAATATTCAGAAAAAAATGATTTTGACTCAATTAAAACTCAAATTGATATAACAATGCAAAAAGAGGAACAAAGAAATAATAGAAAAGAAATGTTACATAGTATTCCATGGATAATAACCGCATATATAATATATCCTCTTTCATTATTAATACCAATTCCTCCTGTTAATTTGAATATTAATATTGATTATTAAGAATGTTGTACTAGTGAATTTTCACTTGGGGCCGAAAGTGTGAGTTGGCATATTGAAAATGTTACAAAATGTAGAATAATGATGAGAGGGTATGTGTAATGAAGTGGAACCTGAGCAGCTTTACGGCAGAACCTGGCGGAAGGTTGTAGCATTAGATTAAATTGAAAGTTTAATGTGAACAAGAAATTTTTCTTCCCCTCTTTCCCCCCCCCCATACAAAATTTGATATAATTGAAAACATATAAAGGAAGATTTATGAAAAAGTTTATATGTTTTTTATTGTTTATATTTTTATCTGTTTTACCGATTTTTGCTGATGATGAACAACAAAATATACAAATTGAAAAAATAAAAGGTACTCCTTTTAGTGTCAAAAAATGCGGTCAATACTATGAATTGACGGATAACAGAAACAATAAAGAAACAGTTATTGTTTCTTCGACCTCAAAATATAATAATTTCCAAATAAAAAGGAAAAGTTTCAGAGGTAAAAAACTTGTTATACTAAAATTTGATAAGGATAGTTATACTTCTTGGCGTAAACTTTATTTAATATATTCTCCGGATAAAGCATTTGCCGATTTATTAACAAATTATATAGAACTCAGTAACCAAAACCAAAATATAATTTTCAAAAATTATCCTAAAAACGGAACTATAAAATACATAACTTACAGATTAGAGCCGGCTCTTGGTACAGCAGGATATATACAAATTCTTGATGATGAAGTTATAAAAATAACGGGTGACCGGTTTGGAGGGAGGGAAATATACACAAAATCCTTAATAAATATGATACTTTCTGTTTGTTATCCTCCTTTTTCTACCGAGGAACATAGATTTAATAAAGTATATGATTTACCTTTTTTTATTGATGAAGATGTAAAATTTGAAAACGGAAAATTAATAATTACTTATAAAGATATGGATAATACCGTTTTAAGTGAAGAAAATAAAAACTTTATAAATGAAAAATATAAAAAGTTTTCTTATGCAGAAACAGAAAAATTATTGGACTCTTTTGAAAGCGGTAAAATCAATATGCAAAAGTTATTTTCTGATTTATGTTCCAATAAAGATTTTTGTTTTCAAAATTATCCATTAAGCGGAATAATGTATAAATGGTGTGAAGGTACATTAAATATATGGATTATTGAAAACGGAAAAGCTGTTAAAAAAATACCTGATAATTATAGTGATGTTTATCCTTATGATAAATATAATTCTAATGATGCAATTATGTTAAACAAAATAATCCGTAATTCGTTGTTTTATTTTCCTTCAAACGAGAATATAATTGTTAAACAAAATAACAATGTTAAAACAATACCCGAAAAATGGGGAATTATTGACAAAAATAATAATATAAAAGTT
>CANPZN010000027.1 GCA_947588785.1 Candidatus Gastranaerophilales bacterium | reverse complement strand
AAAATTCGCTGTCTTGAATTTTCCTTTCTTCGGACGAGTGCTTCACTGCACTTCGTTTGTCGTTCAGCTCGTCCTCAAATTCTCGGGTTCGGTGCAGCGGCACCTTAAAAGTTTGGTTTAACTTATTTATATTTGTCTCGAAATTTCTTTCGTGCAAGCCAGTCCGTCTTTGGCTGTACGAAATTTTCTCGGACAAACTAATATAAAAAAAGCGAAACCTTTTGAGTTCCGCTTGAATTCGTAATATTTGATCTTGTGTTGCAACTGTAAAGTTGCTCATCTTTAAAAATCAATACTCCAAAATTCCGGTCATATTCCTTGTTAAGAAATTTTTTCGTACGTATTTTTTTAAGATTCTGTTTGTTTTTGTTTGTTAATTACATCTTGCAGTTTTGCAATTAATTCATCACCTTTTGCTTGCATATCACTAACAATTCCATCTGCTTTAGATTGAATTTCTGATACTGTATCATGGGCTTTATCACAAATGTCTTTAGACTTATCAGCTAACAATTCACGAGTTTCTTCACCGGATTGAGGGGCAAGTAAAACTCCGATTAATCCGCCTACAATACTGCCTATAGCAAATCCGGCAATAAATTTACCTATTGACATATTTTATCTCCTTTTTTTTCTAAATAAGTTAAATCCGCTAATTAAACCACTGAAAAAACTTCCTTTATTTTTTACATTACCGAGAGCAACACAAGAAGCACCCAATAATGTTGTCAGAATTTTTTTAACCATGTCTAATTGTCTGTTTGTTGCAGTTGATACATTATTAACTGTTGAAAGTATGTTATTTATAGATTTTAGTGCAGGTTTTATTTCTTTTTTAGCTGTATCCGTTATTTCAGTTAAGTTACACATCATAAGTGTTGCGGCTTTTAGAAATCTTATAACATATACAACTAATAATACCAAGACTACTATCGTAACAACAATTAGTAAAGCTAATAAACTTTCTAATACAGGTGTCATAATATATCTCCTAATTTACTTCGTAATCTGTGGATTCTTTTTCTTTGGCTTTAGCAATTTGTTTTGCTTTAATTGTTGAATTGATTTTATTGTATTGTTGTTCTAAACGATATCTTATTACATCAATTGAAGTTAATGCCTGTTTTTTTGCTTCTTTAATTTCAGGTGTGTATTTTTGTGCAATATCGGTTATTACATTTTCAACATTTTGTCTGGTTTCTTCTCCTGATTTGGGCGTATATAATATGGCAGCAATTACCCCGCCAACAACTCCAAATAGCATGCCTAAACCAAAACTTAGAGAGTTGTCTTCTTTTGACATTTTAGTCCTCCATTCACTTTGACCTTTGTTTCAGATTTTATCATTTTTTTTAAAAACTTGCAATTGTACTTAATATATAGAATACCCGATATTCAAAAATTCTTAACTCTTTATTTTAAATTTTTTTTGGTGTAAATTATATACTGTACGAGAAAATATTGTGATAAATTATTCAGCAAAATTTTCTAATTACAAATTGAAAATGTGATCACTATAAACAAATAATATGTGAAATTTCCTACGAATTTGATATATTATGTTTAAAATAAAAATGAAAAAAATGAACGGCAAATTTAACGTAAAGAAAATTTTAAGATTATTATTGTTACAATGTGATACTAAATAAAAATTATAGTAAACTGAAGGAGACTGATATGAGTGAAAGAAAATTAGTTGGTACTGGTGAAATGTTTAAAAAAGCACTAAAAGGCGGTTATGCTATCGGTGCTTACAATGTTAATAATATGGAGATATTGCAAGGTATTGCAGAAGCTGCTGAAGAAACACAATCTCCAATTATATTACAAGTTTCAGCCGGTGCCAGAAAATATGCTAATCAAACATATTTAATTAAATTGGTTGAAGCTGCTTTAGCTACAACTACTATACCTATTGCACTTCATTTAGATCATGGTGCTGATTTTGAAATTTGTAAATCTTGTATTGACGGTGGTTTTTCTTCTGTAATGATTGATGGATCAAGATTTCCACTTGATGAAAATATTGCTTTAACTAAAAAAGTTGTTGAATACGCTCATCAAAGAGGAGTTTCAGTTGAAGCTGAATTGGGTAAATTAGCTGGCGTTGAAGATGATGTAAAAGTACATAGTGCTGACTCTACTTATACTGATCCTGCTGAAGCCGCAAGATTCGTTAAAGAAACCGGATGTGATTCTTTAGCTGTTGCAATTGGTACTTCTCATGGTGCTTATAAATTTAAAGGCGAAGCTAAATTAGATTTCGCAAGATTAGCTGAAATCAAAAAAGCTGTTAATGATATTGTCGGTTTTGATTATCCGCTTGTTCTTCATGGATCTTCTTCCGTTCCAAAAGAATTTGTTGCTAAATGTAACAAATATGGCGGTAATCTACCTGATGCACAAGGTGTTCCTGAAGATATGTTAAATTATGCTTCTAAACATGGCGTTGCAAAAATTAATATTGATACTGATTTAAGATTGGCAATGACTTCTACTATAAGAGAATTCTTTATTGAACATCCTGAAAAGTTTGATCCTCGTGAATATATGGGCCCTGGCAGAACTGCCGTAAAAGAAATGGTTAAACATAAAATGGTAGATGTCCTTGGCACTGCAGGTCATGCTAAAGACTAATTAATTTAGTTTAGTCAATTATTCAATTGTAAGAGTGAAGATTTTAATCTTCACTCTTTGTTTTATATTTAATCTAGTGTTACAACCTTGTGCTTGCTGTCTTGAATTTTCCTTTCTTCGGACGAGTGCTTCACCGCACTTCGTTTGTCGTTCAGCTCGTCCTCATATTTTCGGGTTCGGTGCAGCTGCACCTTTAAAGTTTGGTTTGATTTATTTATATTTGTCTCGAAATTTCTTTCAATCAAGCCTGCTATTTGCTTACTCTTGGTTTACTCTCCTTTATCAGTAAGAAATTTCGCTAATTCAATTTTGAAACGGCTATTGCGATATTCTTTCGCAAATTTAGCTCACATCCCCACCCTAACCGGCGAAATTTTCTCAGACAATATATTGAAATAGGTTATTGTTAATTGTAAAATTATTCTGTACAGAAAAGAGGGATTTATATGAAATTAATGGAAGGCAAAAGAGGCGTTATTTTTGGAGTATCAAATACTCATGGTATCGCTTACGGTATTGCAAAACAGCTTTTTGAAGCAGGAGCGGAAATTGCATTTACTTATGCAGGCGAAGTAATGGAAAAACGAGTTCGCCCAATTGCTGAATCTATGAATGCAAAAATTATAATGTCTTGCGATGTTACTAAAGAAGAAGAAGTTAAAGCTGTATTTAGTGAACTTGAAAGAGTCTATGGTAAAATAGATTTTGTTGTACATGCTGTAGCTTTTGCAAATAGGGAAGATTTAACTGGCGAATTTGTTAATACATCAAAAGCCGGTTGGGATTTGGCAATGGGTGTAAGTGCTTATTCTTTGGTATCTTTAGCCAGAAATGCACAACCTTTAATGAAAGATGGCGGTTCAATACTTGCTTTAACATATTTAGGCGGTGAAAAAGTTGTTGCTAACTATAATATAATGGGTGTTGCAAAAGCTGCACTTGAGGCTTCCGCCAGATATTTAGCTGAAAATTTAGGAAAGTATGGTATAAGAGTTAACTGTTTATCATCTGGTGCCGTAAAAACTCTTGCAGCTTCCGGTATTGACGGATTCGGTAAAATGCTCAAAGCTGCGGTTGCAAAAGCTCCTTTAAAAAGAAATGTTACTCTTGAAGATGACGGTAAAACTGCTTTATATCTTTTATCTGACTTGTCATCCGGTGTAACGGGTGAAGTTATTCATGTTGATTGTGGTTGCCACTGCGTTTATGCTTCTGCGGAAGAAATGGATCTTGTTACAAGACAATAAAATTTATTTTGTATAAAAAGCTCGCAATTGCGAGCTTTTTTTTGTTAATTATATTGAGCAACTTTACGGTTGCGATGATCAAACGGAAAATTGCGACACTAGATTAAATTATTTTTTTTGTTATAAAAAATAATAGTAATGTGATTATAAAACTATAAATTTTTTTATTTTGCCTTCTTTTGCAACGTTCACATAAGTCACTGTTACTGTTTTCGGGTATTTCTTTTCCGCATTTTCTACATTTCTTTTCCATATTTATACTCCTTTAATTCTTGCAATAGTAATAAATTGTTTTTAGGTATATTTAAAATATTTGTTTTTATAGTTGTTATACTGCTATCAATATTATTAATCAAATTTTCAAATTGTTTCCAATTTTTATCTGTATGTGAATTTATATTTAATAAAGTTTCTTTATTAATGTTATATTTTTTTAAAAAATCATGAAATTGCTGCAACAATTTTTTTGCTGATTCTTGTTCTCCTAACCAGCAATATATTTTAGTTTCTACATATATAGATTGAAAAATTTTATATAAACATTCAAAATAATCACAAATCTTTTGATCAATTTTATTTTGGGCTGGGAAAAAATTTTTTATTTCCTCATTAACTTTTTTGTTTAAATCAGGGTACGACAAGAATAACTTGCATTTTGCTTCTTCTGCCAGAATTAACGTATTTATTAAAAAACTTTCTCTTATTCTTGAATCATTAATTAATTCGGCTTGTTCTAAATTTTGTAAAGCTGCATCAACAAGTGCGTATCTGTCCTTTTGCATACTTTCCGTTAATTTTGCGATTTGTTCTTTTACTTTTTTTATCTCTATTACAATATAGACAAGTACTGCCTGCATTGCAAAATTGCATACAGCAGAAGATAAATTTAAAGGTATATTTTTCTGTAAAATTCTGCAGTTATGAACAATCTTTCCGTTTTGATCTTTTAATTGAGCCAGTATATTTCCTGATTTATCAATAATGAATTTATATGTTCCGTCTTGAATTTTTTTTTGTATTTCTTTTGTTAAATCTACAGTATATTCGGTATTTTTGAACATGGACTTAATTGCTTCATATAAAGTAGGTGCTATTTTTGCAAGATTTTCTGCTGTTCCGAAAAATTTATTAAAATCATTGTTTTGTTTCAAAGACATGGGAAAAATGAAATCATTTTCCCTATCGGCAATTTCCCATTTAAAGTCATTATATTTTTTATCTGTTCCGATAGGATTGTTATTATTATAATAACCGCAATAAGGGCAAGATATTGCTTGTGATGAAATTTTAGCACCGCATTCCGGGCAATATTTAATACTCATAAACCCAATTCCTTGTTTATACTTTTAATGCATATTGATTATAGAATTCTTCAAATCTATCTTCAAGTATACTATTTCTTATATCATGAATAAACTTAATTAAAAATCTTATGTTATGAATGGATATAAGTATTGAAGCAGTTGCTTCTCCCATTCTATATAAGTGTCTTATATATGCTTTTGAGTGGTTTTTACAAGCATAGCAGTCACAATTTCGATCTAAAGGAGAAGAATCTTTTTCAAAAATTTTATTTTTAATATTCTTTTTCCCCTCAAAAGTGAAGAAAGAACCGTGGCGTGCATTACGGGTTGGCAGAACGCAGTCAAACATATCTACTCCTCGTTTTACACCTTCTAATAAGTCAATAGGAGTTCCTACTCCCATTAAATATCGAGGTTTATTCTCCGGTAATAAAGGTGCAGTATATTCAACTAGATGATTTTTTAGTTCAGTCGGTTCACCAACACTTACTCCGCCGATAGCATAACCTACTGCATCGTATGTTGAAATAACTTTTGCACTTTCTGTTCTTAGATCGTCATAAAATGCACCTTGTACTATTGGAAATAGTGCTTGATCTTCTCGAGTATGAGATTTTATACATCTTTCAAGCCAACGATGAGTTCTCTCCATTGCTTTTACCGCATCATTATATTCACAAGGATACGGGGCACATTGGTCAAATGCCATTGCAATATCAGGGCCTAAATCTTGTTGTATTTCCATTGAAATTTCAGGATTAATGTAATATTCATCGCCTGTTTTAGGTTCTTTGAATTTTACCCCATCTTCGGTAATATTATTTAAATGAGCAAGACTAAATACTTGAAATCCTCCGGAATCAGTTAGTATAGGCTTATTCCAATTCATCCATTTATGTAGTCCTCCAAATTCTTTTATTAATTTGTTTCCGGGGCGTAAGAACAGATGAAATGAATTTGAAAGAATTATTTGAGCTTTTGTTTCTTCTAAGTGGTGATTAGTTAACATTTTTACTGATGAATGTGTGCCTACGGGCATAAATATAGGTGTTTCTATATCACCGTGTGGGGTATGTAATATTCCGGCTCGGGCATTTGTTTTTTTATCTGTTTTTAACAATTCAAAAGAAAAATATTTATTAACCATTGCTCATTATCGTTTCTAACATTGTTGTCCAATTCGGACAAAGTTCTTCTTCTTTAAAGTATATTGCTATTTCTCGTTCAGCACTTTCTTTGCTGTCTGAACCGTGAATAATATTATATTCTTTATTTATTGCATATTCAAAACGTATTGTTCCTGCTTCTGCTTCTTCAGGTTTTGTTGCACCCATCATTCTTCTTGATTCCGCTATTACATTCGGACCTTCTATAACCATGGCTACAATAGGCCCGGATGTTATATAATTTATTAATCTGGGATAAAATGGTTTACCTTTATGTTCTGCATAATGTTTTTCCGCAAGTTCCAATGTGGGTAAAAGTAATTTTAAACCTATAATTTTATAGCCTTTTTCTTCAAACCTTGTAATAATTCTTCCTATAAGATTCCTTTTTACTCCATCCGGCTTAATAGCTATAAAAGTTCTTTCCTCCATTGCATATCTCCCATTAATCTATTTACAATCTTGTGTTAATTCTAACTTTGACTTATTGCCGGTGTATGATGGTTCACCTGCTTAATTGTTGTATTATACGATTTTTCTTCTATTTTAATTATTCTGACCTCTATTTGTATCTTCTGTTTATGATTGAGTATTTATTCCATTCAGGCATGCAACTTAAGCGATACAGTAATATTACGCTTGCTCAACTAGTCCTCATATTCTCGGGTTCGCTCGCTTGAATTTTCATTTCTCACGTTCTGCTTCGGGTATAAGCATACTCGATTCGCTTCATCTCAGCAGCTCTTGTGTACCATTTTCAATACGCCACTCGCAAATTTTTACTCAGCTTACGTATACAGTTTCAGTTTTCTCACTTAGTTGCAATGCTTCACTTTGTAACCATCCGGCTTATCATGAACATTTACTCGGACATATTAATTTAGTCTTACTCGGTTTGCATAATTTCTCCAAGATCTCAACTATTAGAACATAAAATACAAATTTTTTCAATTGTGTTGTTATATCAACTTTATTTGATATAATTATTTTTAGGTTATGTTCATGGATATAAATAAAATATATAATTTAATAGATAGCGAACAATATGTAGAAGCAAAAAATCTAATTCTTTCTCTTTCAAAGGAAGAATTAACCCCCGAGTTAGAAAAACTTCTGGGGCTTTGTAACATCAATTTAAGTTGTTTTGATGATGCTGTTTTAAATTTTGAAAAACTTCTTGAACAAGATAAAGATAACACGGTTGCTCTTTATTATTTAGCTACAATTTATATTAATATTGGTGATTTCTTAAAATCCGAACAGTTGCTTAACCGTGTAATTGAACTTAGAGAAGATTATCTTGATGCATATAAAAATCTGGTAGTTGTTTATACTTCTTTAAAACATTATGAAAAAATACAACAAATTACTGAAAAAATGCTTTCATTAAATCCTGATGATCTTCAAACTTATGATGTTTTAGCTGCTGCCGAATTTGAATTTTCCCAGTATGACAAAACTGTTAATTATTTAAAGCAAGCACTTGAAAAATCTGATGATAAAATAAAATATTTAAATAAAATAGGTTTTGTATATTTTACAATCGGGGATTTAGATAATGCCATTGAATATTATTTGAAATCTTTAGAAATTTCACCTGATAACCCCTCTATTCTCTATAATTTGGGGCTTTCTTATACCGCAAAAGAAAATTTTGATATCGCTTATGATTACTTTAAAAAAGCAAGTGATTTAGAATCGGATAATATTACTTATTCTCAGGCACTTGCAATTGCAGCTATAAAATCATTTAAATATAATGAAGCGGTAGTTCTGTTTGAAAAATTGAGTAATGATTTCCCCGATAGAGAAATTTATCAATATAATTTAGCTTTAGCTTATGATGGTATTGGTGATCTTGAAAAAGCAATAAAAATAATAGAAAAACTATTAACATTTAATTTAAGCTCCATACAATTAAAACTCCATCTGGCTTCCTTATACTCAAGAACAGGTAGATTAGAGTCAGCGAAAATCTTATATTCGGAAGCAATAAATGCGGGATTCATAAATACTGAAATCCTTTATGAATATTCTGTTTTATCCGCAAAAACAAATGAAACAGATAAAGCGGAAGAAACTCTAAAGAAAATCATTGAGTTAGATCCTAATTATTCTAATGCTTATAAAGATTTGGCTATTATTTATTTATCCAGAAAATTTTTTGAAAGAGCGGATGAATATTTTAAAAAAGCTTATGAGATCGATCCTGATAATGTCTTTGTAATATTCGAGTATGCTAATTATTATCATTTAATGTCAGATTTTAACAAAGCTAAAATGTTTTATGATAAATTGCTTGAACACGATGATATACCTGTTTATATGTTGACTAAAATAGCTATCAACTATATGTCAATGAATGAAGTAGCTAAGGCAAAAAAACTTCTTTTAAAAGCAATAGATCGTGAACCTCAGAATGTTCAAGTATTATTTAGTCTCGGTCAAATATATTTTTCGGAAAAAAATTATGATACGGCAAAACAACTTCTTGAAGATGCTTATAATTTAACTCCGAATATGGAAATTTCTAATGTACTGGCACAAATATATTTAGAAACAGGTGATTATAATAAAGCTTATGCTTTATTTAGTCTTGTAAATATAGTTATTCCAAATACAATAAATGTAATGTATAATTTAGGAAAATGTAAATACTTGCAAAAAGAATATGAAACGGCAAAAGAACATTTACAAGCAATTTTAAATATTTTACCGGAACATGAAGAAACTTTGGAATTATTAGAAAAAATAAGTAAAGAGGAACAAAAATGAAAAGAAAAAATTTTTTTATTGAAATGTTAAAGTTTTTATGGGGGAAAAAAGCATATTGGATTGTTCCTGTGATATTGTTTTTAGTACTTTTAATAGTTCTTATTGCAGTTGGTACTTCACCGGTATCCCCATTTATTTATACGATAATTTAGGATAAAACTATGAAAATAAGTGAACTTACGAAATTTGCAATAACTTTAGGGTTGTTGCCGTGGATACCTGCATTTGTATTATATAGGCATTCTTATATAAAAGCGGCAATTATAATAATTGCAATAATGCTGATTCTATCTTTCATCAGTTTTATATCCAAAAAATTTGCACGTGCATTCAAAGATTTATTGTCTAAAATAGGAAGTTTTCTTGGAAAATATGTTGCAATTATAATATTATTTGTAGGTTATATTTT
Source organism: Candidatus Gastranaerophilales bacterium (assembly GCA_947588785.1). GTDB lineage: Bacteria > Cyanobacteriota > Vampirovibrionia > Gastranaerophilales > Gastranaerophilaceae > Avigastranaerophilus. The sequence continues at coordinate 12,707 of CANPZN010000027.1, read as the reverse complement.
TGTTGTTATTCCTACGGGAATTCTAATGAAGTTAGTAAAAAGAGATAGGTTATTATTAAAAAAGCCAAATATTAATTCATACTGGAAAGAGTATGATAATAAAAGTACGGATTATGAATATCAATTTTAGGTGAACGATGACATATTTATTAGGTATAAGTGCATATTATCACGATAGTGCGGCAGCATTAATTAACGATGACAAAATAATAGCGGCAGCACAAGAAGAACGATTTACAAGAATAAAACAAGACAGTAATTTCCCTATGGAAGCTGTTAAGTATTGTTTAGCTGAAGCAGGAATTGAACCTGAACAATTAGATGGTGTGGTCTATTATGAAAAGCCATTTGTTAAATTTGAAAGAATTCTTGAAACTGCAATGGCATATGCTCCATTTAGTATGCACAGTTTTATAAATGCCATGCCTGTATGGCTGAAAACGAAATTATTTATTCCTTCGCAGATAGATAAACATTTTGAAAAAAGATTACAATGTCCTATATATTTTACGACTCACCATGAATCTCACTGTTCAAGTGCTTTTTTCCCTTCTCCGTTTGAAGAAGCGGCTATTTTATGCTTAGATGGCGTAGGTGAATGGGATACAACAACTTGGGGGATTGGTAAAGGAAATAAAATTGAAATAAAAGAAAAAATTGAGTTTCCGCATTCTCTGGGGCTTTTATATAGTGCATTTACTGGTTTTTTAGGATTTAAAGTTAATTCCGGGGAATATAAAGTAATGGGTTTAGCTCCGTATGGAGAGCCAATTTATAAAGATTTAATTTTAAACAATCTTATTGATGTAAAGGAAGACGGATCTTTTTGGTTAAATCAAGAATATTTTGGTTATTGTACTACAGATTATATGTTTAATAAAAGATTTGAGAATCTGTTTAAAAGAAAACCAAGACAGCCTGAATCTGCCCTAACGCAGGATGATATGGATATGGCAGCAAGTTTGCAGGTCGTAACGGAAGAAGTTATATTAAAACTTGCAAATTATGTATATAAACAAACAGGTCTGAAAAATTTATGTTTAGCCGGTGGTTGTGCTTTAAATTGTGTATCTAATGGTAATATTTTAAAAAATGGGCCGTTTGAAAATATATGGACACAGCCTGCGGCAGGTGATGCAGGTGGAGCTTTAGGTGCTGCTCTTGCTGTTTATTATATGGGCTTGAATAAAAACCGTAATGTGAATCCTGATGATTCCCAATTCGGAAGTTTATTAGGGCCGAAGTATTCTGATCAAGATATTCTTAATACATTGAATAAATATGGTGCAAAGTATACTAAATATAATAATGATGAAGAAACGGCAAGAGTAATTGCCAGATATATTTCCGAAGGAAAAAGTGTAGGCCATTTTGCAGGCAGGATGGAATATGGCCCAAGGGCTTTAGGAAACAGAAGTATATTAGCAGATCCAAGAAACCGAGAAATGCAAAGAAATCTAAATTTGGCAATTAAAAAAAGAGAGTCTTTCAGACCCTTTGCTCCAAGTTGTTTAGAAGAAGATGTTGAAGAATATTTCGATATTAAAAAAGGAAAAAAGTCACCTTATATGCTTTTAACTCAGCCGATATCGGAAAAAATTAAAATAGAACTTTCAGATGAGGAAAAAAATTATAAAGGAATTGATAAATTAAAAGCATATCGTTCAATTTTGCCGGCAATAACTCATGTTAATTACAGTGCCAGAATCCAAACTGTATCTAAAAAAGTTAATCCTAGGTATTGGAATATAATTAATGAATTTAAAAAATTAACAGATTGTTCAGTTATTGTTAATACTTCGTTTAATATTAGAGGCGAACCAATTGTTAATACTCCTGAAAACGCTTATAAATGTTTTATGTATACTGATTTAGATGTACTTGTTCTGGAAAATTTTGTACTTGTTAAAGAGGATCAAAAAACATTATCAGGAAAAGAGGATTATCAAAAACAATTCAAATTGGATTAAATACTTGTTACATATTAGAGAAAAATTGTCGGGGGGGGGAAAAAAAAAGAAAGAAGAATATAAAAATGTTAAAATTTATCAATGTAAAAAAACAAAAAAGTCATGCTGTTGTCAGTATATTTTTGTTTAGGTTTAAATTTCGTATAAAACTTCGTAAACAAATTGGTTCTCCTGTAATTATAATTTTTGGGCCTATTGGAATGGGTGATTATATGTTATGCCGTTCATTTTTTAAGTATATAAAAACCGTTCCAAAGTATAAAAATGCATATATAGTATATGTCGGAAGAAATATATATAATGAATTTGTCACAACATATGATAGTGAATATTTTAATGAAATAATAGATTATGATACTTTAAAATTGAAATCTTTTTTGTATAGAAAATCATTATTGAGAAAAATAAATTCATATAAACCGGATGTATTTTTTTCAACGAATCCTATTCTTAATAATAGTTCAAAAATTAAAAATTTTATTTCAATTTATAAAGGTGTTAATGCCCGTGATAAATATATAGGATATATTGAAGATGAAAATTTTGATAAAAAATTGTTTAATCATATTATATATTATGATAAAAATCAAGGATATATATTTGAAACGGACAGAGTAAGAAAAGAATTTGAACAGTTTCTTGATATAAAAATACCGGAAGAACTTACGGAATTAAAAATGCCCTTGGAGTCAGAAAAAAAACATATTGCAATATCATTTTTTGCAAGTGATTCAACAAGAATGTTATCTGTTTCAAAATGGGCAGAAATAATAAATTATATAACGAAAAATACTTCAGATAATACTGAAATAATTTTTCTTGGAACAAAGACGGAGAGAAGGCATTTAAACCCGTTGTTTTTTGAATTGGATAGTCCTGAACGCTGTGTAAACTTAGCAGGTAAACTTGGAATATCATTAATTCCAATTATTTTAAAATCTTGTGAATTTTTAATTAGTGTTGAATCGGGAAATGTTCATATTGCTCATGAGGTTGGGTGTAAAACAATTTGTTTATCAGGAAGTACTGCTTATGGAAGATTTCACCCGTATAAAGATAATATTGTAAAATATATTTATCCTGAAAAATTTAAGGAATTGATAAAAAAATTTCCTGAAAAGCTGAATATTATTGGTTATCTCCCCCCCCCCGACTTGTTTTTTAGCGTAAATGATATAAATATAGAGAATGTCAAAGAAGAAATCGGGAAATTGATATATAATAAGACATAGATGTCAGAGAGATAGGAAAATTCAAGAGAGCAAGCACAAGGTTGCAGCACTAAATTTTTTTGAGTTACTGTTTTTATCTTGCAGTATTTTCTTCAAAGTATTGAATTTAAAAAATTAAATTTAAAAATTATTGAGAAAAATCTTTGAATCCAATAAAATAATAATAGATTAGTTGGGGAAAATATGCAGGATAAAAATTTTTTATTAATAGATGGGCATGCATTAGCATATAGATATTTTTTTGCACTTGAAAGAACGGCAATGAAAACATCTGATAATCAGCCGACATGGGCTGTTTTCGGATTTTTTAAAGCAATATTTGACCTTCTTCAAAATAATATTATAAAACCTGATGCAATTGCAGTAGCATTTGATGTATCAAGGCATACATACAGAACAGAAATGTATGCGGAGTATAAAGCAAACAGAGAAACTATGCCTGATACCTTGAAAAGTCAAATAGGTTTAATAATTGAAGGATTGCAAGCTCTCAATATTCCGATTTTAACAAAAGAAGGATTTGAAGCTGATGATGTAATAGGTACTATTGCTTCAAAAGCAAAGCAAAAACAACATAAGACGTTTATTCTGACAGGAGATAGAGATTCATTTCAACTTATTGATCGAGATGGTTTTATAAAAGTTATAATGCCATCAAAAGGCGAATTGGTTCAATTTGATTGGTATAAAGTATTTGAAAAAATGGGAGTTTATCCGTATCAAATTACGGATTATAAAGGATTAAGCGGAGATACTTCCGATAATATCCCGGGTATAAAAGGTATAGGTGAAAAAACAGCTTGTAAATTGCTTTCAAGGTATGATAAATTAGAGCAAATATATGAAAATTTGGATCAAATAACAGAAAAAGCTTTAAATAAAAAACTTAATGAAGGTAAGGATATTGCAATATTAAGTAAAGAACTTGCTACAATTCAAAAAAATTTAGAAATAGATTTTGATTTCGATTGTGCTAAACTTGAAATGCCTAATTATGATGCGGTTATTGACTTTTTTAAGAAAAATCAATTTTATAATTTTTTGAAAAATTCTGAAAATATTTTAAAACCATTTAAAGTAGGCTCAACAAAAGTCCCGGAAAATTGTGCAACCCCATCAATACAAGGTCAAATGCAATTAGGGCTTGGAATAGGAGAAATACTGACTCAAAATTCAAAAAAAGAATATAATCATGAAAAAAATATTGTTGATACGATGGAAAAATTAAATTCTTTGGTTAATGAATTAGAAAAACAGTCACTTTTTTCTATAGATGTGGAAACAACCGGAATAAATCCTTTAGATTGTGATTTGGTAGGCATTTCCTTAGCATATTCAGATCAAATTCAATCTAAAAATAATAGAGTGAAGATAGATTTGAATAAAAATGATCTTGTTAAATCTTATTATATTCCGGTATTTCATCTTGTCGGTCAGCAATTGGAACTTGATGCTATAGTAAAAAAACTCGCTCCAATATTACAAAATGAAAAAATTTCAAAAACTCTTCAAAATGCAAAATATGATTGCCATGTCTTAAAACGGCATAACTTAGAAATAAAAAATGTTATATTTGATACAATGCTTGCAAGTTACATAAAAGATTCATCACGCAAACATGGTCTTAAACAACAAGCAAGTGATTATCTTAATTATATAATGGTAGAATATGAACAACTGTTAAAAAACAATTCATCATCTTTAACAATAGAAACAGTACCTATAAATGAAGCAGCTTCATATGCGTGTGATGATGCCTTTGCAACTCTGCTTTTAACCAAATATTGGCAAGAAACTCTGGATGAAAAAGAACTCGATTTACTTTATAATATAGAAGTTCCTATTTCCATGGTTCTGCTTCAAATGGAAGAAAATGGTGCTCATATTGATGTTGAATATCTTAAAACAATTGAAACTGAGATAAATGAAAAATTAGTTGAAATTGAAAATAAAATATATGAACAAGTCGGTGAAAAATTTAATATAAATTCTCCGAAACAAGTGGGAGATATGTTGTTTGGAAAAATGAATTTGAAAGCAAAAGGTATGAAATCTAAAAAAGGATTTTCTACCAGTGCTAAGGTATTGGAAACGTTAGCGGAAGATTATCAAGTAGCCAGAGATATTTTGGAACAAAGACATTTAGCAAAGTTAAAAAGTACGTATGTTGATACATTGCCTGAATTAAGAAATCCTATTGATAACAGAATTCATACTAACTTTAATCAAACAATAACAACAACTGGACGTTTATCCTCATCAAATCCTAACTTGCAAAATATTCCAATAAGAACAGCACTGGGAAATCGTATAAGAGGTGCATTTACGGCTGAAAATAAGGATAATTTAATAATTTCAGCGGATTATTCGCAAATAGAATTAAGACTTCTCGCTCATATTTCACGTGATGATAATTTAATAGATGCATTTTGTGAAGATGAAGATGTACATAGTTCAACAGCAAGTAAAGTTTTTGGTGTCCCAATCGAGGAAGTTACAAAAGAAATGCGTTCTAAAGCAAAAGCTGTAAATTTTGGTATTGTATACGGACAATCAAAATATGGGCTGGCTTCAAGTCTTGGAATTTCACCGATTGAAGCTCAAGATTTTATTGAAAAGTATTTTAAAACATACCCGGATGTAAAAACATATATGGATGAAACAATAAAATTTGCATATTCACATGGTTATGTCGAAACATTATGGGGCAGAAAACGCTATTTGAATTCGGGACTTTTAAGCACTAATTCAAGAATACAAGAATCAGCTCAACGAGCTGCTATAAATGCTCCAATTCAAGGTAGTGCTGCTGATGTTATGAAACTTGCTATGATACGTTTACAAAATGACTTTACAAAAAATAACATTAAATCTAAAATAATCATTCAAGTGCATGATGAACTTGTTATTGAAACAGTTAATACTGAATTAGAAGATGTAAAAAAACTTGTTCTAAATGCTATGGAATTAGAACAACCATTTTTGGTACCACTAAAAGTAGATATATATTCAGGTCAGTCATGGATGGAGATTTAATGAAAAAACATATTTTTATTGTCACTCTATTATTATTTGTAACGATTTGCCAGCCTTCATTTGCAGATACCGTTCCTATTCCGGTTTCTTCTGTTATAAAATCAATTCCCCCTGTTGCACAAGATTTCTATAAATCTTATAAAACTTCATCTGAAAATCTGTTATATCTTTTGTTGTCAGCTATTAATGCACAAAATTATTCTATTGAAGAAATTCAATTTAAAACCGGAAGTGTCCTGTTTAAAGCCTATTCAAAAGAATTTGTTGCTTCTGTCTGTGATAAAGACGGATATAATTCATTCATAAAAATTATTCCTGCAGATAATAATTATAATTTTTCTCCTGCTTTGTTGGAAAAATTACATACTTATATTGAAAATAATAATAAAATTATTTTTCATAAAATACTGTAATTTAATCTGAGTATTTATGTCTTCACCGAGAAGGTGTGAGTGAAAATTGTGGTGTATTTAAAAGGAACGAGCAATCGGAAGGCTGTTGCAGCAAATTAAATTGACTCACCTCTTTTTCTATATTCTTTATTTGACCGGCATATTTCTTATGTTTAATGATTTATTGTTGAGTCCGTATATTGTTTCTAATATCCCTTCAGAATATGAAGGATGGGCAAAAATAACTTTTTCTAAGTCTTTTGGAGGTATTTTATTTGCCATTGCTATTGCTATTTGCTCTATCATTGCACTTGCTTCTTCTGAAATTATATGGGCTCCTAATATTTCTGTTTCAGTAGCAAGTATTTTTATAAAACCTTCAATTTTGTCTTCGCTTTGTGCTTTCCCTAATGCAGATATCGGAAATATGGATTTTCTGTAATTAATTGATTCTAACTCTTGTTCAGTCTTTCCTATGGAAGCTATTTCAGGATTTCCGTATATGACTTTTGGAATAAGATTGTAATCTATTTGAGAATTTTCCCCTGATACTATATTCTCTATTACCTCTTCAGCTTGTCTTGTCGCACTATGAGCCAGCATTGATTTACCATTAACATCTCCGATTGCATACACGTTCTTTTTATTTGTCTTATAATTACTGTCAATATCTATAAATCTGTTACTTTCTAAATCTTTATATTCACAGATTTCGGCTTTTCTTCCTGCACCTAATAATACTTTTTCAACTTCGATTATTTTTCCGGTTGATAATTTTACTGAATTACCTTGAATTTCTTCTATTGTTGTTTCTGTATAATATTCAATTCTGTTTCTTTTGAATATTCTTTCTATTCTTTCTGAAATATCTAAATCAGAGGAAGGAATTAAATTTTTCATTATTTCAATTATATATATTTTAACCCCGAGATTATATAATATTCTTGCCCACTCAATTCCTATAGCCCCTGAACCTACTATTAACACACTTTTTGGTATTTCATTTAATTCCAATAAATCATCAGAGGTAAGAATAAAATTATTTTCATAATTCCCTTTGAATTTTATTATATTTGGTTTTGAACCTGTTGCTATTATTATATTTTTTACCTCATATTCTTCAGAATCTGTTATTATTGTAGTTTCATTTTTTATTTTTGCTTCTTTTTCAATAATTTCTATACCATAACTTTTTATTAAATTTGTTAATGATTTTCTAATCTTTTCAGTAACAGTTCTTTGCCTTTCTTGAATTTTGTCAAATTTAAAAGAGAAATTTTCTCCATATATTCCGTATCTATTTATGTTTCTTAATTCAGAATATAAATTACAAATGTGAAGAATGGTTTTTGTAGGAATACAACCTTTATTTAAACAAGTTCCGCCTATGTGTTCTTTTTCAAACAGTATAACTTTTAATCCCTTTTGTGCAGCTCTTATTGCCGCACTATATCCTGCCGGCCCTGCTCCTATAATTCCTATATCAAACATTAATTTCTCCTTTTCTCTAAAATTATACTATAGTTCTCAAACTATTGTAAATACTGATATTTTCAATTCATTTTGGGAAAAATATTAAGAAATGTTTCAAAAACTGCTAATTTGAAAAAAAAACTAAAGTAAAAAAAAAAAAATACGATAACACAAATGTAAGGTAAATAAAAACCTTTAGGTTAAAAGATAAGTTGTTCTCAAAGAGGATTCCCGTTATGAATATTAAGAGTAGAATAGTTGTACTATTTAGTGCATTAATTATAATGTTATTTTCTAATGTTGCTTTTGCTGCAGATTTTTCTGCAAATACAAAACAACCTGTTTTAACTCAAGCATTAAACAAATTGGATGAAATGAATAATAAAAAAGTTATAAATGTAATTCAAGGTATAAATTCAACAAATAAACCGATAAAAATTATGTTTAGAGATTTAGCAGCTCTCGGTTATGGAACTTGTGAAGCAGTTACGGCTAAAACTTCTGATGGCAGATTAGTTATTTTGATTAGTTCAAATTATAAAACAGCACCTGTTGAAGCTATTGCTTGTTTGATTGCTCATGAAAGTGTTCATCACGAAAATACAAAAACATATGAAGAAGAAGTTAGAGCTTGGAATATGGAAGTTAAAACTTGGGTTTCTTTTACAAATGTTAATCCTTCTTTAAAACAAAGTGATTCTAAATTAGTTAAAAGATTAAATTATTTATCTAAATTATATACTAAAGATGGTAATCAAATGACTTCTATCGCTAATTTAATTGCAAATCAACCGGCTTATGCTTCTTTAAAAAGATCTTAATCCATAATGCTTATTTTCATAACGCAATCCTTACAATCGAATTCAACAAGGTATTCCTTGTTGAATTCGTCTTTTAATATATAAGGCTCTTTATATTTTTTTTCGCAACAACTTGTTGATGAACAATTTCCTGTTATATTCTCTGACTTTGATTTATTATATTTTGAACATAAACCTATTTGATTTTTTATGCAATATTTTGAAATCATTATTTCTTTTTTTGTTAATGTTTTTTGATCATAAGTTGATTCAAGTGCATATTCTATAATATTACATCCTCTTTTTTCATAAAATTCTTTTGCCTTATCATTATATATATTTGCTTTATAATTAAGCATTTTCGTTGGATATTTTTTTAATTCAATATTATATTTTCTTGTTTGATAATTATAATTCTTTTTTCTTATTTGTCTTAGCTTTATAGTTAAAATTCTTCTGATTTCATTTATTTTGGATATTTTTATAAATGGAATATCATTAATTTTTATTTCTGTATTCGTAATCTTAAATTCAGTATTACCGGATTTTTCTAGTTGGGTTATTAAAGTTTGAATTGCTTTTTCTTTGTTATGGGCAGGTTCAAATTTATTTTCAGTTATATATGCTGCTGTATTTCCTTTTTCATCAGAGAGGAAAAATATATAATTTGTTGTATTTTCACATATACGTAATTTTGTAGAAATTTTTCTTCTAATTTCATTTGTTTGAAGTGTATCATCAAATTCTTTATTATAGTTTCTGTATATTTTTAATCCTTCTTTTATTTCTTTCATTTCCAACGGAAATACTTTATTTTTTTCTGTTCTGTTAATATATGTACCTTGTAATTTGTTTGATTTAGTAAAAAAACAAATTCCATCTCCATTTTTTAATATATTTGTATCCGTTAAAAAATAATTTTTTCCGGTTGATTTTACAGTTCCTATATATTCTCCTAAGGAAGAAGAATAATTAATTGTAGCTATGTCTTTTTTTTCTTTATTAATATAATATTCTGTAAATCCTCTGTTAAATGTTTTATTGGGGTTTGGTTCAAAATTATATTCTGAAATACCATCTGAGCTTCGTTTTAATTTTAATTTATTTAATATGGAATCAAGTTTTTTTCTATAAAATGCTGTTGTATTTATAATATAACTGATATTTTTTAATCTGCCTTCTATTTTAAAAGAAGTAATTCCCGCTTTTATTAATTCTTCTAAATATTCTGATAAATTTAAATCCTTTAAACTTAGAATGTATTTATCTTTTAAAATAACTTTGCCGTCATTATCCTTTAATGTATATATTTTTCTGCAAGGTTGAGCACATTCGCCTCTGTTTGCACTTCTGCCTCCGTTAACATAACTTAAATAACATTGACCGCTATATGACATACATAATGCACCATGTATAAAACATTCAAGTTCAATATTTGTGTTTTTCCTGATATTTCTTATTTCTTCAAGAGAAATTTCTCTTGGAAGTATTACTCTTTTAAATCCTGTTGATTCTAAAAAATTTATTTTATCTAATGTATTATTATTACATTGTGTACTTGCTATTATTTCTATGGGCGGTAATTTAAGTTCTAAAATTCCCATATCTTGTATAATTATTCCGTCAATTTTTATTTCATAAAGTTTTTGTATTAATTTTTCTACTTCTTTTAGTTCTTTATTATTTAATATTGTATTTATCGTTACATATACTTTTACATTATATTGATGAGCATAATTAACTATATCTATTATATCTTCAATAGAATTACCTGCTTGAGCTCTGGCTCCGTATTTTAAATATCCTATATATATCGCATCAGCACCTGCATCAATTGCTTTTATCCCTATTTCTTTATTATTTACAGGTACTAATAATTCATATTCGGGATAACTTATTTTTAATTCCTTGTCTGATTTCAAGTACATCAACCCCTAATTTACTTAATGCTTTCATTGCAACTGAATCAGGTTGATTACATATTGCAAGTAATAAATCATCTGCAGTTGTTTTATTTTTATTTTGTAATTTCGCTATATTCCAAGCATCTTCTAAAATTAATTTCGCTCTTTGACTAAAAGTAATTTCGTTACTTCCCCAGTCTTCATTTACCCCTATTAATTCTTCTATAACTTCTCTTGCATCCTTTACTATTACTCCTAACTCTCTTAATACTTCAGCTGCACAACTGTTAGCTTCAAGTACTATTCCCAATAAAATTAATTCACTTCCTACAACATTGTTTCCGATTCTTCTTGCTTCTTGTTTCGCAAGTCTCATTATATATAATGTTTCATTTTTTTGTTTTTCTATCGGTTGTAGTATTTTTTCTTCTAATAAATAATCATTTACATTTAGTTCTTTTAGAATGTTATATGCAATTCCTTTTTTTGATTTTATTAATCCTAAAATGATGTATTCAGGTAATAATGATGCACTGCCTAATTCTCTTACCAAATCAAATGCGTTTATTAATGTTTGAAGTGCATTGGGGGTAAATATTATTTGTTTATCGCCAAATTCAGCTTTCCTTGATGATATCTCTTTCAGTTTATCTGCAAATGAATTTGCATTAATTCCAAATTCATTAAGTGTCTTGACTACTTCAAGTGTTTCATCTTCCAATATTGACTGCATTATCTGTTCTGTGCCTAATATTTCATAATTAGATGTTGATAACTTTGCTATCGCCCTGTCAAATATTTTTGATGAATCAGAACTCGCAATTAAATCTGCTATACTTTCTCTTTTATCGTTCCTGCGTCTTTTTTCAATTATTTCTGGATGTATAATACGCTTTTGTCGGTTATTTGAAAAAATGTTATAAAACATTGTTTTTATTTTTTCAATATCAACATTTTTTTCTTGAAGAACTTTTTTTAATTCTAATTGTGGATAATCCCATACCGCAAGAAATAAATGTTCCGGCTTTACATAAGAATTCCCTAATGTTTTGGCAATATACAACGTTTTTGTAAATATGTCTTTTGAAGAATCTGAAAATACTACAAATTCTACCGGCTTTATTACTGCCCTTTTATTTAATAATGTTTCTATTTCTTTTTTTAAACTGTTTATTTCTATTTTTTGTATTGAAAAAGTTTTTACAATTATGCTATTTGGATCATTTAATAAAGCAAGTAAAAGATGTTCCGGATATATTTTTTCATGATTAAACTCTATTGCATACTTTTGAGCTGATTTTACAACCTCTATTGCTTTTTCAGTAAATTTTTCAAACACAATACTTTCCCTTAATTTATTATAAATAAATTTTACCATATAATATTGTATTTGTAATTATAGATCTATAATTTTTTCATTTACGGCTAGTACTGTTGCTTTTTGCCTGTTATCTACACTTAATTTCTGTAATATGTTTGAAACGTGGGCTTTTGCAGTATAAAATGATATATTTAATTCTTTTGCAATTTGTAAGTTTGTCTTACCTTTATATAATTCTTCTAATACTTCAAGTTCTCTTTTGGTTAAATTTCTGTTAGTGTTATTTTTTATTACATTTGTTGACATTTTATGTGTTATTGTTAAATTTAATTGATAACTTCCGTCAGATATTTTTTGTAATTTTGCATTTTTTATTGTAAATGATAAATTTTCTTCATTTGAATTTTCTTTTGATTTTGTCATATCTTTCTCTCTATCTCTTACCAAAACTATATACTTGTAATAATTACTACAAGTATATTTTGACACTTAATCAAAAAAATATACTAACATATTTTCATTTTTTCTATTATATTAAAATTTTTTATATCTAAATTTCTAAAGATTTTTCATTGAGAG
>CANPZN010000026.1 GCA_947588785.1 Candidatus Gastranaerophilales bacterium | reverse complement strand
GGGTAGGAGAAGCCCGTAATACAGGACTTTTAAGAACTTCCGGAGAGTATATTTCATTTATAGATCCTGATGATTGGATAGAACAAAATACATATGAAGAAGTATCAAAAGAAATCAAAAAATTAAAACCTGATGTTGTATGTTTTAACTTTTCAAATTTTTATGAGTCAAGAAATAAAACAGAAAAGAATTTATTAAAAAATAAAAAAAATTATTATTTCGGAAATGAAATAACAAACTATAAAGAATTTGAAGGTTGTATATGGAATAAAATTATAAAAAATAGTATTATACAAGAAAATCATTTAACGTTTCCTCCCACCTCAATACAAGAAGATGTAGCTTATGTAATAATGCTTTTAAGCGTAATAAATAATTTGATATACATAGATAAATCATTTTATAACTACAGATTAAGAAAAAAATCACTAACCCATACTCTGGATAAAAACCATTTAAATGCACTAAATAACATTAATTTTATAAAAAACTTTTTTATTAAAAAAAACATACTTAATAAATTAAATCAGAAATATTTAAATGAATATAAATTAGATATAATTACAAATACTATATATTTAATGCCGTATGAAGAAAGAAAAGAATATCTTATATTATGCAAAAAATATTTTGATGAAAAGGAATATGAGGATTTTTTAAAAAGTTATACAAAAGAGTATAAGAAAAAAGAAAAAGTATTTTCATTGAAAAATGAATATGATTTATATTCTAATAAAAAATTTAAAGTAATAACATTATTTGGAAAACAATTTAAATTTAAGGTAAAAAACAAAAATAATCTCATCACCTAAAAGTAAAGTAATTACCTGTACCTGTAAAAATTCATTGATTTATTCTTATTTTTCTTATAGCTTAACAATATCAGGAGAAAAAATGAACAAATCAGTAAAAGGATATTTATACGGAATAACAGCCTCAAGCAGTTATGGAATGAATCCTTTATTTTCATTACCGCTTATACATATAGGTATAGGAGTTAACTCAATATTATTTTACAGATACTTTTTTGCGGTATTAATATATTTTTTCTGGGTAAAATTTATAAAGAAGAGATCATTAAAATTAAATATAAAAGAATTCATATCACTTTTCATGGTAGCAATATTATTTTCACTATCATCGGTAACATTATTTGATAGTTTTATATATATAGAATCAGGAATAGCCTGTACAATATTATTTATATATCCGATAATTGTTGCAATAATAATGGCGGTATTTTTTAAAGAGAAAATAACAAGAACAATCATTTTAGCAATCATATTAACATCAATAGGAATAATATTGCTGTATAAAGGCGGAAATGAATTTGATTTAAATACAAAAGGCATTATTTTAGTACTATTATCGGCATTATGTTATGCACTTTATATAGTATTAGTAAAAACAATCAAGTTATTAAAGAATATGAATATAGAAAAATTAACATATTATGTAATGTTATTTGGTTTAACAGTATATATTTATAATTTAAAATTTTGCACGGAACTTCAAATCATAAAAAAACCAATAATGTGGCTGCTTCCTGTAGGACTGGCAATTTTTCCGACCATTATTTCAATAGAAACAATATCATTAGCAATAAAATATATAGGGCCGACATCAACAGCAATACTTGGAGCATTAGAACCTATAACTGCAATAATTTTAGGTAATTTAATTTTTCAAGAACAACTAACAATTCGTATTATAATCGGAATAATAATGATTTTATGCGGAGTATCCATTATTATATTAGGTTCTAAGAAACAAACAAAGAATAGGAAATGTTAAATTTTGTAAATGGATATAATATAAAAAATTTTTGTTATATTCTTGAATAAAAGAGGAAAAAGGAATAGTAAAATGTTTGAACAATATTTTTCGGAAAGAATAAAAAACACACCATCATCATTTATAAGAGAGATTTTAAAAGTAACCCAAAATCATGAAATAATATCATTTGCAGGTGGTTTACCGAATCCGATATCATTTCCGCAAGAAGAATTGAAAATATCAATGAATAGAATTGCCGAAAAATATGGAGCAAAAATATATCAATATTCAACAACAGCCGGATTAAACAGTCTAAGAGAATTTATAGTTGACAGATATAAAAAACTATGGAAAATGAATATAACTATAGAAAATGTAATTATAACAACCGGCTCACAACAAGCACTGGACTTAATAGGAAAAGTATTTATTAATGACGGAGATAATATATTGGTAGAAAAACCGTCTTATTTAGGTTTATTACAAGCATTTTGTATGTATAGAGCGAATTTTATACCGACAAAATTAAATGAAGACGGATTAGATATTGAAGATTTAAAAAATAATTTAAAATTATATAAACCTAAATTGGCATATTTAATACCAAACTTTCAAAATCCGACAGGATTAACATATACAAAGGATAATCGCAACAAAGTATTTCAAGAAATAAGAGATGAAAACTTAATATTAATACAAGATGATCCATATGGCGAATTAAGATTTGAAGATGGAGAAAGGATTCCATATATAGGACTAAATGAAACAGAAAAGAATATATATCTTGGCTCTTTTTCAAAAATAGTTACTCCGGGTATGAGGTTAGGATATATAATTGCAAATAAAGAAATAATAAAAATGATAGAAACTGCAAAACAAGCTTCTGATTTACATTCTAATATATTCGGACAATATTTAATATCTGATTATTTATACAACAATGATTTAGATAAACATATAGAAAAAATCAAAAAATTATATAAAACCCAAGCAAATGCAATGGTAAAATCAATGGAAGAATATTTTCCAAAGAATATAAAATATACTCATCCAAAAGGAGGAATGTTTACCTGGGTAACACTACCGGAAGGAAGCGATGTTTTAAAATTATTTGATAAAGCAATTGAGAAAAAAGTTGCATTTGTCCCCGGTCATCCATTTTATGTAAAACCTGATAAAGTAAATACATTAAGATTGAATTATACAAATGCGGATGAACAAACAATAGAAACAGGAATAAAACGTTTAGCTGAATCAATAAATGAAATATAGGAGTATATGATTGTTTAATCACGAAATAAGAAATAAAGGATTAAATAATAATATTGATATATCAAGCTGTCCTTTAAAAATAAAAATTATCATATCCGGAAATAACAACAATGTTAGGGTATTAGGGAATAAGAAAAATAATATAATTACTAGCTTCTTACCCCCCCCGAGACAAATTTTTAAAAAACATAATATAACAATTAAAATATACGGAAACAATAACACCGTTTATATAGACGAAATAGAAAACTGCAAAAAATTAACTATAGATATAGGTAACTATACAGGAACTGATAATGTTGAAGTAAGGATTGGGAAAAATTTTGTATGCGTTGATTTATGTATTTTAGCATATCAAAATAAAGTACCTGTAACAATCGGAAACAATTGTTTATGCTCAAGGAATGTAATTATTAGAAGCGGAGAACTCCCACATAAAATATATGATATTGAAACAGAAGAAAACTTAGATAATTCACAAGGAGTAAAAATAGGTGATCATGTATGGTTGGGAGAGAACGCATATATTATGAAAAAAGCTGAAATTTCAAATAATTCGATAGTAGGAAGCTGTTCTGTAGTTACAAAAAAATTTGAAGAAAAAAATGTAGTTATAGCAGGTAATCCGGCAAGAATATGCAAAAGGAACGTTAATTGGAATCTAGCATAAACACTGCTTCTGAAAAAATTTGATTTAGAAAAATCAGGATAGACAATCTCTTACTCCGCTATAATTTCTAATATACTAACAAATTAATGATTAAGAATATTTAATAATTATCATATTTATAATTTTAGATATAGAATTATAAAAGGGAGGTAATAACTTTCATGAAAGACTTAAGGATAAAAATATCAGGAACATCAGGTCAAGGAATAATTAGTTCAGGTGACATACTATCATATGCAACAGCAAGAAAGGGATACTATGTAACAACATATAGAGCATTTCCGTCAGAAATAAGAGGCGACGGAAAATGTTATTATACATTACGAATATCAGAACATAAAGCACTAACTGCTACAGGAGATACGGATATACTGGTTTGTCTTGATGAAGATACCATATATGAAGGTATAAAAACGATGACAGAAGGTGGTATCTTAATATATGATAAAGATACAGTAGATCAATTAAAGGAAACAAGAGAAGATATAATTACATATGCACTACCATTAACAACGATTTCAAAAGAACTAGGGTCAGAACGTTCAAGGAATATGGTAGCCTTAGGAATAGTGGTAGAAATATTAAAAAATTTACATCTCGAAGAACAAATATTAAAAGATATCGAATTAAGATACAAATTAAAAGCACAATCAATAATAGATATAAATAAACAAGCCCTAAATGCAGGTGTAAAATATGCCTCAACGAATATAGAAAGAAAAGACAAATATAACAATGCCCAAATGGCAGCAAGCGGAGCGAAATTAATAATGTCCGGGAATGAAGCAATAGGGCTAGCCGCATTAGCTTCAGGATGCAGATTTTTTGCGGGATATCCGATAACACCGGCAACCGAAATAATGGAATGGCTTGCAAAAGAATTGCCAAAATTTGGCGGAAAAATGGTACAATGTGAAGATGAAATTGCCGCAATTAATTATGCATTGGGAGCATCATATGCAGGCTTAAAATCGATGACAGCGACATCCGGGCCAGGATTTTCATTAATGCAGGAAGGTTTAGGGTTGGCCTCAATGGCAGAATTACCGGTGGTAATAGCAGACGTACAAAGATGCGGCCCATCAACCGGAGTACCGACAAAAACGGAACAAAGTGATTTATTTGCAGCAATGTACGGTACCCACGGAGATTGTCCGAAAATAGTATTAGCCCCAATGGATGTGGCAGATTGTTTTTATCAAACAATAAATGCATTTAATTTTGCGGAACAATATCAAGTACCGGTAATAATATTATCAGATGCTTCATTAGGCCCGAGAAGAGAATGTGTTGATTTGATAGATTTGGAAAAATTAAAAATAATAAACAGACAAAAACCGCAATTAAAAGAAGGCGATGTTTATAAAAGATATGAAGATACGCAAGACGGGATTTCACCGATAACAAGTCCTGGAGATCTGTATGGAGAACATGTAGTAACAGGCTTGGAACATACACAATCGAATGCTCCGACTCCTGCCCCTGAAGTACACAGACAAATGACAGAAAAACGCTTTAGAAAACTAGAAACAGCAGCAGGTCAATTTTCAAAGGCAAAAACATATGGAGATGAAACAGCCTCAATAGGAATAATAAGTTGGGGATCAACATCAGGGCCTGTATTTGAAGCAATAGATAAAGCAAAAGAAAAAGGAATAAAAATACAAGCTTTATATCCAAGAACCTTATATCCGCTACCAACAGAATGGATAAAAGATTTTGTAAAGAATAAAGATGTAGTAATTGTAATAGAAGCAAATTATAACGCCCAATTCAAATCAACAATTGTTGAAAGAGCATTGCATCTGAACAGAGGAACAGAAGTACTTGAATTTCTAAAATATGACGGAACACCATTTACTCCTGAAGAAATTTTAGAAGAAATTGAAAAAGTAAATAGAATTCAAGAAGAAAAAAGTGCAATAGCAACAAATAAACACACTCATTTCTAATAAAAACATTCAAGAAATGTGCAGTAAAAGATAAGAGGAAAATATGAAACAAATGGAAGCTACAGATTATAAAGGGAGAGTAAAATCATCATGGTGCCCGGGTTGTGGTAATCATGCGGTTAACACTGCATTAAGAAAAGCAATGGCACAATTAAATTATCAAACACATGAAACAGCAATAGTATCAGGTATAGGCTGTTCAAGCAGATTCCCATTTTTTATGTCAACATACGGATTTCATTCAATACATGGTCGAGCCCTACCGGTAGCAATAGGGTTGAAACTGGCGAATCCACAAATAAATGTCATAGCAGTCGGAGGAGATGGAGATGGTCTTAGTATCGGAGGTAATCACTTTATCCATGCCGGAAGAAAAAATCCGAATATAACATACATAATGATGGACAACGAAATATATGCATTAACAAAAGGTCAATGTTCGCCGACATCAAGAATAGGAACAACAACAAAATGTAACCCGTATGCTTGGACTGCAGATAGAATAAATCCGGTACTTATGGCATTATCATTTAATGCATCATACGTAGCAAGGAGCTACTCTGGGGATATAAAACAATTGGAAGAAGTAATATTGGAAGGATTAAAACATAAAGGTTTTTCATTTATACACGTAATATCACCTTGTGTACAATACAATAAAGTATCATCTTTTGAAAAAATAAAAGAGCTGGTACGTAATTTACCTGAAGATCATGATACATCAGACAAAGTCAATGCCATGAAATATGCATTTGCTCCGGAAGGATTATATACGGGCATATTCTATAAAGCAGCCAGACCAACATATGAAGAAAGATATGAAGATGTAATTGGAAAAGCAAAACAGATAGCAGGTGATAATTACACCATAAATGATGTTATAAAACAATTTCAATAGAGGTATATATGAATAAAACAAAAAAAATATCAATAACATTACTATCTTTAATCGGAATAGCATTATCAATAGAATTATGTTTTGTATACTATAATGCGAATTTTGCAGTAGATGCAAAACCAAGCATATGTTCAATTAATGATATGATGGATTGTGACGGAGTCGCAAAAACAACATATTCGCAATTTTTAGGAGTTCCGCTAGCTATATGGGGAATATGTTTATATATATTTGTTTTATTCTTGACATATGTAGATAAACTTCAAAATATAAAATTTTTAAATTTTCTAAAAGTATTTAAAAATCAATCATCATATATATTTTGCATATCACTTTTATCATTTATATTATCGATGATACTGGGTTGTATATCAATATTTAAAATCAATTCAATATGTATTTTCTGTTTTATGACTTATTTTATAGATCTTATAATAGCATTATTCTCAAAAAACTGGGGTAATGGAATATTATATGAACTAAAAAATAGTATTGCAGATTTTTTAGAAGCAATAAAAGTAAAGAAATATGCATTTTATTTTCTGTTACTGGTATTATTAGCAGCTTCAATATTAACATATACAACAACAAGCAATATTTTATCGCCTCAAATGATAAAAAGAAATAACATGATGATGAGTATAGAATCATACAGGAACATAGTAGATAAAAATGAAATGGGGCCAAAAGATGCTTCTGTAGTAATACATGAATATATAGATTTTAATTGTCCAGGATGTTTTTTGGCAAATATATATTTACATAGAATAGTAAGTGAATTTGAAAATGTAAAAGTAATACAACACAATGTTCCATTGGATATCACCTGTAATCATAATATGAAACATGAAGGTCACCCAAATTCTTGTTTAAAAGCGAGATATGCAATAGCAGCAAGCGAACAAAACAGATACTGGGAAATGGTAGATATATTATTCACAGATAACCCAGAAACAGAGAAATCAATAATAGAAGAAGCAAGATTAGTAGGATTTGACATAGCGAAATTAAAAGAAGATGCAAACAGTGAAGTAACTAATCAAAAGCTAAAAGACTCAATACAAGAAGCTGACAGTAAGAATATAGACGGAACACCAACAATTTTTATAAATATGAAAAGAATATCAGGTATTGGCTCATATCCTGACTTAAAAGCAGAAATAATAGAACAAGGCGGCAAGGAAAAACCGAATCATGAGTAACAAAGTATTGTTACATGCCTGTTGTGCAGTATGCAGCGGATATCCGATAGAGAAATTAAGAGAAATAGGTTATGAACCAACAATATATTTTTTTAATCCAAATATATTTCCGCCGGAAGAATTCGACAGAAGATTAAATGAATTAGTAAAATACGCAGAAAAAAAAGAAGTAAAACTAATTGTGGAGAAACAGAGTGCCGAAGATTGGTATAATGCTATAAGCGGATTAGAAGAAGAACCTGAACGAGGGAAAAGATGCAGAAGATGTTTTGAATATAGATTATTATATACGGCATTGAAGGCATTACAAATTGAATATAAATACTTTACAACGACATTAACGGTAAGTCCGCATAAAGATTCAAAAGTAATATTTGAAATAGCAAAAGATATAGCAAATAAATATGAATTAAATTTTTTGGACATTGATTTCAAGAAGCAGGATGGTTTTTTAAAGACAATGAAAATAGCAAGAGAAGAAAATTTTTATCGACAGAGCTATTGTGGTTGTGAATTTAGCATATTTCAATAGATTTGATATAATAAAAATAAATAAAGGTGGAGTATGATATTTAGATTTTTAACATCAGGCGAATCTCATGGTAAATGTTTAAATGCAGTTATAGACGGGGTACCTGCCGGAGTAAATATAGAGAAAGAATATATAAATAGCGAGCTTGAACGAAGACAAATCGGTTACGGACGAGGCGGAAGAATGAAAATAGAAAAAGATAGCGTCGAGATACTATCTGGAGTTCGTCACGGCAAATCGACAGGAGCACCAATATGTATTGAAATAAAAAATAAAGATTGGGAAAATTGGAATATAACAATGAACAGCGAAGCTGTAGAGGATACAGAAGAAAATTTAAAACTGATAGAATCAAAAAAAATAATAAATGTACGACCCGGACACGCAGATTATGCAGGAGCATTAAAATATAATCAAAAAGACGTAAGAAATATACTGGAAAGATCAAGTGCGAGAGAAACAGCCGCAAGGGTAGCAGTTGGAGCTATAGCAAAAAGTATACTAAAAGAATTCAAAATAGAAGGTATGTCATATGTCGAACAAATAGGAGAAATAAAAACAACAATAACAAAAGATCCATTTGAAATAAAAGAACAAATAGAATCCAATGATTTAAGAACAACCGATAAAAAATCATATGAAGAAATGAAAAAAGAAATAGATAGAGTAAAAGAAACAGGAGATACAGTTGGAGGTTGTTTTAAAGTTATATATAAGAATGTACCGGTAGGTCTTGGATCTCACGTACAATGGGATAAGAAAATAGATGGGCTAATTGCCCAAGCAGTTATGAGTATTCAGGCAGTAAAATCAGTTGAAATAGGTATAGGAAAAACTGCTGCCGAAACATTAGGATCAAAAACTCATGATGAAATATTTATTGAAAATAACAGATATGTAAGAAAAACAAATAATGCAGGCGGTATAGAGTCCGGAATAACAAACGGGGAAAATATAGTAATAACAGCAGCAATGAAAGCAATACCTACAATGAAAAAAGCACTTAATTCAATTGCCCTGGATAAAAGAGAAGAAGTACAAGCACATTTTGAACGATCAGATACTTGTGCAGTTTCAGCCTGTGCAGTAACAGCAGAAGCTATGGTAGCAATTATAATAGCAGATGCAATGATGGAAAAATTTTCACATGACAGTCTGGATGAAATGAAAAACAATTATAAAAATTATATAAATATGATAGAAAAAAGGTAGGAAATGAATATATCATTGATAGGAATGATGGGTTCGGGGAAAAGTACAATAGGAAAACTTCTTGCTGACAAAATAAAAGGATATATGTTTATAGATACAGATGAAGAAATTGTAAAAACAGAAAAAAAAACAATAAATGAAATCTTTGATCAAATTGGAGAAAGAGGCTTTAGAGAAATAGAAAGTAAAATTTTAAAAAAGATTTTAACAAATGACAATCAAATTATAGCAACAGGTGGCGGTCTAATAACCAAAAAAGAGAATTTAGAATTATTAAAAAAGAGATCTTACATAATATATCTTTCGGCAAATAACAATATATTATATGAAAGATTAAAAAATAATCAAGACAGACCTTTACTTAATACAACTGATATAAAGCAAAAAATAGATAAACTTTTAAATCAAAGAATCCCCTTGTATAATCAGGCAAATAAAGAGATATCAACAAATAAAAAAGATCCGGAATTAATAGTAAATGAAATAATAAATGAGTTAAAAAGAAATGAAAGAAGCAATTATAAAAATTAAAGCAGAAAAAGAGCAATCATACCCGGTATTAATTGGAGAAAATTTAATAGATAACGCATACCAATACATAAAAGAATATACAAAAGCAAATAAATTTTTATTGGTAACAAATGAAAAAGTAGAAAAATTATATGGAGAATTAGCAGAAAATAAAAATACATATAAAATAATACTTCCCGACGGAGAAGTATATAAAAATATGCAAATGCTAAATAAAATAATTGATAAAGCAATAGAGATAAAGTTGGAAAGAAAAGATGCAATAATTGCACTTGGAGGCGGTGTAATAGGGGACATGGCAGGATTTGCAGCATCGATATACGAAAGAGGAATAGATTTTATCCAAATACCAACAACACTATTAGCCCAAGTTGATTCATCGGTAGGCGGAAAAGTTGCAGTTAATCATAAATACGGTAAAAATATGATAGGTAATTTTTATCAACCGAAGTTGGTACTGGCAGATACAAAAACACTTAAAACACTTGATGAAAGACAATTTAAAACAGGACTTGCCGAAGTATTGAAATACGCATTTATAGAAAAAAGCTGCCAAGCTGAAAAAGATTATAAATTATTTGAATTTTTAGAAGCCAACATATCAAAGATACAAAAAAGAGATACACAAATTATTCAAGAATTAATATATATATGTTGTAGTTTAAAAAGCAGTGTTGTAAATAAAGATGAAAAAGAAAAAGGATTAAGAGCGATATTAAATTTTGGTCATACATACGCACATGCCATAGAGAAATTAACGGAATACAACAAATATACTCATGGAGAAGCCGTATCAATAGGGATGAAAATGGTATTTAATCTTGCATTAAATATAGGTTATATAAATAAAGAGTACTATGAAAGATGCATACAATTAATAACAAAATATAAGTTAAAAACAGAACTTGAAGAAGAATTTAACAAAGAAATATTTTATGAATCAATGAAAAATGATAAAAAAGTATCAAACGGAGAAATCAAGTTTGTAATACCCATAAAAGAAAAAGAAGTAGAAATAATAAATAAGATTGATAAAAATAATATAATACAGGGCATATAAATAATGTAAATATAAAAAGGGGTCTATTATGAAAATATTATTATCAAATGATGACGGAGTTATGGCGGAAGGCATAAAAGCATTAACAACAGCACTAAGTAAGGAGCATGATGTGTATGTAGTAGCCCCGGACAGAGAAAGGAGTGCAGCAGGACATTCACTTACATTACATACGCCAATAAGAGTAGAAGAATTAGAATCGAAATTTGGAGCAAAAAGGATATGGATAACAAGCGGAACTCCCGGAGATTGTGTAAAAATAGGTATTAATGCAATATTATCAGACGAAGAAAAACCTGATTTAATAATATCAGGAATAAATCACGGGCCAAACTTAGGATCAGATATATTATATTCAGGTACAGTAAGCTGTGCAATGGAAGGAGCAATGATGGGATATCCAAGCATAGCAGTATCATTAGCGAGTATGTCATCAGAACCTGAATTATTTAAAAATGTAGCGGAATTTGTAGCGAAATTTGTACATAAAATAAAAGATTTTAATTTTCCAAAAAAGTCAATATTAAATATAAATGTTCCCGGTTTAATGCCTGAGGATTTATCAGGAATAGCAATTACAAAACTTGGCGGAAAAATGTTCACGGATGAATACGATAAAAGAATAGATCCGAGAGGAAAAGTATATTATTGGATGGCCGGTGAACTTATAAAACAATGTGAAAACGATGATTCCGATATAAATGCATTAAGATGGAATAAGGTATCTGTAACACCAATAACATTTGAAATGACATTAGAAAGTTGTATTGCGGATTTAGAACAAGCAATATGCAATCAGGATATTTCTAAATGGTAAAAAACACCGTTTGAATAAGGAAATTGAAATAACTAATATTGTCCTAAATTTTTAATATGTTCAATTGTTGGATTTTTTAATCCTATTATTGCAATACCATCTAATCTAAATTTTTTATATTTTACTTTAGACTGATTCAAATAGCCTAAAATTGCAGTGTGAATTTTTTTAATTTTAAGAGCATTTATTGCCTCAAAAGGATGTCCGTAATTTAAATTAGTTCTAGTTTTAACTTCAACAAAAACCAAAGTATCATTATCTTCTGCAATAATATCAATTTCAGCATTTTTAGAATAATGCCAATTTGTTTCAATAATTTTATAGCCTAAAGAAATAAGATATTCTCCGGCTTTTTCTTCACCAAAATGTCCCGTAATAATATTATTTTTAAAATTCATAATTTGATTATAACAGAATTTTATGTAAAATATAAAATATCATGAATAATAAAAGAAAAACAGTATTAATAACAGGAGCGTCAAGTGGGATAGGCAGAGAAACAGCCTTAAAATTGGCGAAATTAGATTATAAAGTTTTTGCCGGAGTAAGAAAAAAAATAGATAAAGATGAACTGGAAAAATTAAATAAAAATATTACAGGAGTCTATTTAGATGTTACAAATCCCGGAGGAATTGAAAAAGCATTTTGGTTTATTATAAAAAAAACAGATAAAATCGACGTACTTATAAATAATGCCGGGATTGTAAATGCAAGCCCGATTGAATATATTTCAATAAAGTCATTGAAAGAACAATTTGATGTAAATACATTTGGTGCAATTGCTGTAGCACAAAAATTCCTACCGTTTTTAAAAGGAGGGAAAATTATAAATATAAGTTCAATGGCAGCTACAGGAGTATTTCCTTTTATCTCTCCATATTGTGCATCAAAAAGAGCATTGGATATATTATTTAACAGTTTATTAATAGAAAATAAAGATAATATAAAAGTAGTATCGGTAAAACCTGCATCAATAAAAACGCCAATATGGAATAAATCAATAAATAAAGCAAAAAAACAGTTTGAATCATTAAATATATCAGCAAAAGATAAATATAAAACTGAATTAAAGATCATGGAAGAAAGTGCTCTTGAAAATAATATTAAAGGGTTAGATCCGAATAAAGTTGTTAATACTATTATTAAAATAATACAAACTGATAATCCTAAACCGACATATAATGTCGGATATAAATCTTCTTTGGTGCAATTATTTTCAATTTTACCTTTATGGTTAATCAATAAAATAATTAAAATAAAATTAAAAAAATCTAATTAACACAAATATTTTTCAGTAAATGTTTATCCAGACAAGGACATTCATCATCGGTTAATTTTGACATAAATAAATTTGAATTTTTTGTTATTTCATCCAAAGAATCCGGCTCAAAAATTTCAGGAGAATTTTCAAGGAAATAAGCGATTTGTTTTTGATCATCCATCCAAGTATCAAGAAATTTCCACTGAGACATTAAATCACAACAATCTTTATAATATTGTTTTTTATATCCCATAGAATTTTCATATTTTTCTGTAAAAAATTGATCCACTTTTTTTATATAATTTTTTATTTGATTAATATTGATTTTGGTTTTACAACTAGAATCAAATTGACTTTGTTTATATATAAAAGAAGCCAATTGTATCTTATATGCTTCAGCACGAATTACATCAATATCATGTTCTTTAAGTACAACACTATGAGCTTTTTCTTTTTTACTTAATTGTTCAAATAAATCTTTATTAAAGTTTAAATTATTTTGATTGTCAGCAATTTCTTTATTATACCAGGATTCTTTAGCTGAATGATAATTACTTTTAATTAATAAATAATCAGAAAATAAATGTAATGCTTCATCGGAATCTAATTTCATCAAATAACTAAGAAATGCTCTATATTCAAAATTTCTTAAATTGGAAGGAATACCGACGATATCAGAAAAATTACAATCAACAATAGGATAGTGAATATTATTTGAAAGAATATCCTGATTTAAATTTTCAAATTGTAAATATTCAAAATCTATGATTCCTGCATTATTTTGTGAAATAACTATATTTGAAGATGATAAATCATAATGCATAGGTACAAAATAAGATAAATTATCATTAATTTTTTGATCAACATTGTTATTTTTATCAGAAATATTCATAGGTTTATTTAATTTAGTGTCGCAGCCTTGTGCTGGCTCACCTTCTAAAAACTCCGCACTAAAATTTCGCTCACATTCCTTATCGCAAAATTTTCTCGGACAATCTAAATCAAACAAAGCATTAACAATAGAGGATAAATTTTTATAATTAAATTTATTTTTATTTACATCAGGACTAGAACCTTTGATTCTGTTAGAAACTAAATATACCCTGTTATCAGGAGTTGAAAATGCATAAAGCCCAACTTGAAAAGAAGGATTTATTATATTATTTTCAAACATTTTATCAAGAGCTGTTATTTCACGATTCGGATTATAATTAACTGAATGATTTTTATCAAAATATTTTTTTACGACTAAATCTTCGCCTAAAAAAAATGCTCTGCCATTTAATCCGTCAGAAAAATTTTTTGATTTTTTTTCAGCATGTACGGCTTTTTTAATATCAATAAAATTAGGATCAACCGATATAGGAATTACAGAATAAGAAAAAATTTTTTTTGGTTGTGCAACACCGTTAAAACCAAATTTAGAAATATGAAAAGATGTATTAATATTCATACCTTTATTTCCCCGAACATAATAAATTGAATGCAGACAAAAATTTAAAAAACCGTAAATATAAAATTTGCTGAAATTTTTATATAGTACAATCGGGTAATATCCAGTTAGAAAAATTTTATACCCGATATGATAATTGTTTAAAATCAGAATTTTTAGTTTTATATTGTCTATGAAAAAACTGTATATAATAATTTTAATAATAGTCTTAGGTATAACTTTATATTTCTTTTATAATAAAGTTGCCTTTTTAAATATAATAGTTTCTTTTGATGAACTTGAACCATTTGATAAAAAATTACCAGTATATTACAAGGGATTTAAAATAGGAACAAGCGGAAAAATATTTCCGGATAAAGAATATACAAAAACGTATGTTAAATTAAAAATCACACCTTCAAATATTAAATTGCCTTCAAATGTAACGGCAAGAATAGAAAAGACGAAGAAAACAGATTTCGTTAATATATTATATCCCGATGAAGTCTCATTAAAAAGACTTGGAGAAGGTGATGTAATAAAAGGTAAAATATCAAAAGATCTAAATGATATACTTGCCTCCCAACTTGAAACAGGTGGAATAGATAGATTAATATCAGATGCCACAATTCTAATGGAAAGTGCAAATATAACAGTACAAAATCTTGGAGATATATTTACAGAAGTAAATGAAATTATAAAAGATTCAAAAAAAGATATAAAATTAGCAACCGGTAATTTAGCGAAAACGACATCAAGCCTGGAAAAAATGGCAGCTAATTTAAATAGTGCAATGGATAAAGAGACTATGGAAAAGTCTATTAAAAATATTGAAACAACAACAGAAAATATAAATGAAATTACGAATCAAATAGACTCAACCACAATGCCAATAATTAACAGTATTTTATGTCAAACTCATTCAACAGTTAAAAACGTAAATGAAATAAGTGCAGGAGTAAAAACAACACTAAAAAAACATTGGGGACTTGGGAGATTAATTTTTGGAAGACCAATAAGCAAAGATTGTGAATAATATAAACTAATAACGGAGAATTTTTAATGTCTATCTTAGAAAAATTAAATAATAAATTTGAAAATTTTACAAAAACAAATGAAGGTGACGATCTATTTACAAAAGCAAAACTTGTTAGTGAAATACTTAACAGCGGTATAAATACGGGTAATGAAGGACTGGGAATGTTATCCGAAGAAAAAGTACAAGGAGAATACTCAATAAGAGAGAAATCCGGAAATATTCACAAAGTTATAATGTTAGGTTCTAACTCATATTTAAATTTAGCAACAAATCCTGAAGTAATAGAATCGGCGAAATCTGCCTTAATAAAATACGGATACGGAATGGGAGCAGTATCTAACTATGCAGGGATTACTCCGTTACACAAAGAACTTGAAAAAAGGATTGCTGATTTTTATCATTGTGAAAATTCAATAGTATTTCCAAGCGGATACGGAACAAATATAGGAGTGATAACAGCATTATGTGCAGAAGGTGATGTTGTTATAAATGACAGTGCAAATCACGCTTCAATATTTGACGGCTGCAAACTGTCAGGAGCAGATATAAAAGTTTTCCCCCATGGAGATATGAATGCACTTGAAAAAATTTTAAAAAAAATTCCAAAAAACAAAACTGGAAGACTCATCATAACAGACGGAGTATTTTCGATGGATGGAGATATTGCGAAATTAGACATAATAACGAAATTAGCAAAAGAATATCAATGCCGAACAATGGTAGACGATGCACATGGAATAGGTATTGTCGGAAAAAGCGGACGAGGATCCGCAGAACATTACAATGTAATTGATAAGATTGATTTAAATGTAGGTATGTTAAGTAAATCTCCCGGAGGATTAGGTGGTTATTGTGCCGCTTCAAATGATATAATACAATTTTTAAAATTGTATGCAAGAACATATTTTTTCTCAACGGCATTACCGACATCAATAGTTGGCGGTTTGAATACGGTATTTAAACTATTTGAACAAGATAGAGCCGGTAGAGAAATACTATGGGAAAAAATTAATTATCTTAAATCAAAATTATATGAAGCCGGTTTCGATATCGGACATTCTCAATCAGCAATCATACCCGTTATGATCTACGATGAAGATAAACTTTTTAAAATTCATTCGGAACTTAGACAAAATGGTTTATACACAAACATAGTAACATATCCTGCCGTAAGAAGAAAAGAATGCAGATTAAGATTATGTGTTATGAAAGAATTAACATATGCACAATTAGATAAAGCAGTTAATTTACTATATGTGGCAGGAAAAAAATATAATATTATATAATTCTTCAATTTAATGTTAAAATAAAAGAATGAAGAAAGTACTAATAATTATACCGGATAATAATAAAGGCAAATATATATCCAAAGGATTTTCCGAATCATTTAAGATACTAAGTTATTTTACAATTGAAAAAAAAATATGTGATTTAAATGAAGAAGAAATAAAATTTATAAAACCGGATATATTATTTTCTTTTTGGACAGACATAAAAGAAAATAATATATTAATAAATTTGATTAATAATATAAATAATTGCAAAATAATACATTGTGCAGAAAATTTAAAAGATATTCCATCAGAATTTCATAAAAAAGCTAATAATTATTGTTTTTCATTAGATAATAAATCAAAAAAATATCAATATATACAATCAATCTTTCCTCAAGATTATAGAACAAAATTTTCCGGATATAGATATACTGTAACTTTTGCAGGCAATCCTGCATATGAAAACAGAGAAAAATTATTAAGTAAAATCATATATAATTTTGGTAAAATTAATATATTTTGCAGATCTTTTGATTTTTATAAGAGTATTGATGATATATATAATAAGAATTTTTTAAATGAAAAATACATTGAACTTTATAAAGAATCATATAAAGGCTATGTAGAAAACCAAAAAGAATTATCAGAAATATATGCTTCATCTAAAGTTAATATAGACATAGAAAATATTAACAAAAAAAGTATAAATTACAGATGTTTAGAGATATTAGCTTCAGGAGGATTTCTTATTGCACCATATAATACAAAAATTATAAAATTATTTGAAGAAGGAAAAGAATTTGAAAGTTATAAATCTTTTACAGAATTAGAAGATAAGATAAAATTTTATATAAAAAATTTAAATATAGCCCAAATGATTGCAACAAAAGGTAAAACTAATGCAGTAAGCAATTATACAATATATGACAAACTGAAATTAATGATAAAGGAAGTATATGACAACAATTCTAATAATAGATGATGATGAAGCAATTAATGAACTTATAAAAATAAACCTTGAGTTATCCGGATACAAAACAATCTGTGCATTTGACGGAAGTAAAGGATATGCACTTGCGAAACAGGAAAATCCTGATTTAATAGTCTTAGATGTAATGATGCCGGAAATAGACGGTTATACTGTAGCGAAAAGGATTAGAGAAAACGAAACAATAAAAGATATACCAATAATTATGCTTACCGCCCTGAATATGTTGCAAAATAAAGCTCAAGGATTTGATATAGGGGTTGATGATTACTTAGTTAAACCCTTTGAAATTGAAGAATTAAAAATGAGAATAAAAGCTCTTTTAAAACGTACCAATAATATTCCGAAATCAATTGCAGTAAAAGAGGTTTTAACAAAAGGTGATATTACATTAATTCCAGAGACATATTCGATAGAAATAAAAGGATTATCAACGAAAGTAACACCAATAGAATTTGATATTGTGAATTTATTAATGCAAAACTATGGAAATATGGTATCGAGTGCAAAAATATTAAAAGATGTATGGGGCTATGAAGCAGATGATGCAGTTGAAACGATAAGAGTTCATATGCGTCATATAAGGACAAAAATAGATAAAATATCAAACGGGAAAAAATATATAGAAACTATATATGGCGGTGGTTATAGATTAATACCTGAAGGAGTGGAAGAAACAATAAAATAGCTTTAAAAAAATAATTAATATCCACACCAAAAAATTGAGAAATATTATAAAGCGTTTCAATATTGACAGAATATTTTCCTCTTTCAATACAAGAAAGATGTTCTCTTGATAAATTTACATATTCTGATAGTTTTTCTTGAGATAATCCTCTTTCTTTGCAAAAATTTTTTAAATATATAAAAGAGAGAATAAATTATATGGAACTTGATATATTAACAAACGGTCAAAATTTCTATGACGATAAAAATCTTTTAAAAAAAATAATAGATATATATCCTTCTAATGTACAACTTAGTTTATACAGTATGGATTCTGAAATACACGATTATATAACAGGAGTAAAAGGCTCTCAGCACAAAATCTTATCTGTAATTAAAGAATTAATTAAACAAAATATACATGTAACTATTACTTGTTTTCAAACATCATACAATCCTGAGAGTTATATTAAGGTTAAAGAATTTGCACAATCAATAAAAGTAGATTTTTTAACGGATTGCAGGTTTATATACAATAAAAAAAGTAAAAATATACAAGCAAAGTTAGACAAAAACCAGATACAAGAATATTATAAAAATACAATAAATAATGATTATATAAGAAACTTTATAAAGGATGATAAATATATATGTGAGGCAGGAATATTAGAAATAAGTATCACTCCGAAATTAGATATAACCCCTTGTGTGTACTGCAATTATGAATTTGGCAATTATAAAAATTTATCACTTAAAGAATTAAAAAACAAAATTATTCCTAAATACAAAGAAAAATTCATCAGAAAAAACTTGGAAGAATGTTTTAATAACGATTATTGCAGGTTTTGCCGATATTGTCCTACAACAAGCAGTTTGGATAGAGGTTTCATGAAAAAATCTTCCTTCCTATGTGAAGACGCTAAAGCATATTATGAAGCATATATGCAATTAAAAAATAAATAACAAAAAATTTTTTTTTTACATTTTTAAAACTGTGGAAAGTTTTATGAATACTTTAATGAGTGCAATATCTTTAAATACTTTAAATAATAACCTAAATCCTGCTTTTTCGTCAAAAAGAACGTTTAAAAGAATGTTTAAAAGATGTACATATTCAGGAGAAGAATTTGAACATCACGACACAAGAACTATTGAACATATAATACCTCAATCACTGGGCGGGAAAAATGAATATTCTAATTATTTAATTGTAAAAAGGAGTTGGAATTCAAAAAGGAGTTCTGTTCCACTGGATGAATTTATAAAAGCCAATCCGCAAGTAAAAGAAAATATAATAAAAACTGTTAATTCTATGGAAGGCAAGACAATTGAAGGTATAAACTGGGCAGATGAAGTAAAAAAGACACTTTATAAAGCCATTGGTTATGATATTTTTAAATTAGATGAATAAATATTGGAGTTGCGATTTTAAAAGGTAAGCAACTTTACGGTTGCAACATTAGATTGAATAATAACGAATTTTCTCTTACAACAATCAGAATATAATAAAATATTAATAATTAGTTAAATTTTAAGAAATATAATATAATTAAAGGTTGTATCATAAAATAAAAGGAGAAAATAATGCCGTTTTTTAAGAAAATGACAAACTCCGTTAAATACATAATTACAGCAATTTTAATGTTGTCTTTAACGGCAGTACCGACATATGCAGGTGAAGCTAATTTAATTGTTCCAAAAATAGAAGGTGATAATTTTAACCTGTTGTTAACAGGAATTTGTGTTTCTATTTTAGGACTAATTTGGGGTTTAATAGCATATGCACAAATTAAAGGAATAAAAGCCCATAAATGCATGATAGAAATAGGTAATACAATTTTTGAAACTTGCAAAACATATCTTGTACAACAAGGTAAATTTTTAATTGTTCTTGAAATATTAATTGCAATATGTATAGCATATTATTTTGGTTTCTTACAAGAAATGAGTGTCAAAAATGTAGTAATTATCCTTGCTGCATCAGTAATAGGTATATTAGGATCATACGGTGTTGCTTGGTTTGGAATCAGAATGAATACCTTAGCGAACGCAAGGACCTCATTTACGGCATTAAGAAATAAACCATTAGATATATTAAATATTCCGTTAAAAGCAGGAATGAGCATAGGTGTATTACTTGTAAGCGTAGAATTAATAGTAATGCTTTCAATATTATTATTTGTACCCGGTCATTTAGCCGGAGCGTGTTTTATAGGATTCGCAATCGGTGAATCACTCGGAGCATCAGCCCTTCGAGTAGCCGGCGGAATTTTTACAAAAATTGCCGATATCGGTTCCGATTTAATGAAAATTCAATTTGGGATAAAAGAAGATGACCCGAGAAACCCCGGAGTCATTGCTGATTGTACAGGTGATAATGCCGGAGATTCTATAGGCCCAACTGCAGACGGATTTGAAACATATGGTGTAACAGGTGTTGCCCTAGTAAGTTTTATTTTACTTGGCGTATTTCCTGAATATCAAATTCAACTTTTAACCTGGATATTTGTTATGAGATATCTAATGATTATTACGTCTGTCGTATCATATGCCATAAACGGCATTTTAAATAGGGTTTTGTACACAAATAAAGAAGAGTTAGACTTTGAAGCACCATTAACAAACCTTGTTTGGCTCACTTCAATACTTTCAATAGCAATGACATTTACAATAAGCCGATATTTACTTGGTGAAATGCCAAATAATTTATGGTTAACACTATCAATAATAATAAGTTGCGGAACATTGGGAGCAGCATTAATACCGGAATTTACAAAAGTATTTACAAGCCCAAAAGCAAAACATACATCGGAAGTTGTAACAGCATCAAAAGAAGGCGGAGCTTCTTTAACAATTTTATCAGGAATAGTATCAGGTAATTTTTCCGGATTTTGGATAGGACTTGTAATAGTAGCCTTAATGACAATAGCCTACTTTGCGAGTATAAATATTCCTTCCGAGATAATGATATACTCATCAGTATTTGCATTTGGTTTAGTGGCATTCGGATTTTTAGGTATGGGGCCTGTAACAATCGCAGTAGACAGTTATGGACCGGTTACCGATAATGCACAATCCGTTTATGAATTGTCTTTAATAGAAGAAATACCAAATATATCCTCAGAAATTAAAAATGAATTCGGATTTGAACCCAATTTTGAAACTGCAAAAAAATTCTTGGAACAAAATGACGGAGCAGGAAACACATTTAAAGCTACCTCAAAACCTGTTTTAATAGGTACAGCCGTAGTGGGTGCAACCACAATGATATTTTCCTTAATACTTGTAATAAAAGAAACATTAAATATTGAACCGGAATCAATATTAAACTTATTAAATCCGTATACAATTCTGGGATTATTAATGGGAGGAGCAGTTATATATTGGTTTTCCGGAGCTTCTATGCAGGCTGTTACAACAGGAGCATACAGAGCCGTTAAATATATTGCTCAAAATATTAAATTAGGTGATACGGATGATAAAAAAGCAAATGTTGATAACTCAAAAGAAGTTGTTAAAATATGTACGGAATATGCCCAAAAAGGAATGTTTAACATATTTATAGCACTTTTTGCATTTGCTTTATCCTTTGCTTGCCTGTCAGCACCAATGAAAGAAAATATAAATCCGGTATCATTCTTTGTAAGTTATTTAATAGGAATAGCAATATTCGGATTATTTCAAGCAGTCTTTATGGCTAATGCAGGCGGATGTTGGGATAATGCAAAAAAGATTGTAGAAGTTGACCTGGCTGAAAAAGGAACACCTCTTCACGATGCCACAGTAGTAGGCGATACGGTAGGGGATCCATTTAAAGATACATCCTCTGTTGCAATGAATCCTATTATTAAGTTCACAACATTATTTGGATTATTGGCTATGGAAATAGCAATAGCTCCGGGCTTTAAAGATATTGCACCAATTACAGGCGGAATACTCTTTATTATTGCAATAATATTCGTAATACGTTCATTCTATGGAATGCGAATTCCTACAAAAAAATAGGTAATAATGTGGAAATAAATAAAAAAAACAAATTTTATATAGTTTTTAATCTTATAGCAATTATATTATCATTTATATTTGTTTATAACTATTTAAAATATGATGTTTTAATCGGCCACTGCAAAACACAAGTATATTTTGATTGGTATATAATGTTTGGCTTTGGCCGTTTTATTTCCCAATTTTGTGCAATACTTTTTTACCAAATTATACCTAAATTTTCTACAGTTTTAAGTGCTATAATAGGTATTTTTATAATTGCTATTTTTGCAACTATTATGTT
>CANPZN010000025.1 GCA_947588785.1 Candidatus Gastranaerophilales bacterium | reverse complement strand
CTTTTTATTAAATCATAATATTGAAGCTATAGAAAAGATATTTAAATTTTTGAATACATCCGAAAATATATTTATATTAAATGGATTTATGGGTTCAGGGAAAACTGAAATTGCCGACTATATTTTAGAATATATAAATGATGATGTTTTAATATTTAAAAATTCATATCAGGAAGCAATAAATCTTGACGATGTTTTGTTGTCATTATTTAAGGATTTTTCTGTATATCACAATAAAAAACAGATAATTTTACCAAAAGTTGAATCCGGAATATTCTCCGATAAAATAAATAGTTTTATTAAATATTGTGATAAACCCATGTTATTTATATTTGATTCTTTTGAAATAAATATGCGTTCAAAAGATACTCAAAAAGACATATTAGGATTTATTAATTATATAAGTAAATTTGAAAAGGTTAAAATATTAATATGTTCCAGATCATTTAGAGAAGAAGATATAAATAATATTTCAAATGCGGATACTTATTTTTTGTCCTCATTATCAAAAGAAGAAATGTCATCTTATCTGTTTGAAAAAGGAATATCAGGTTCGGCGTATGAAGTGGAAGATCTCTATAAATCAACTCGCGGACATTATTTATTAATGGAATTATCTGTATTAATTATGCAGTTGTTAGATATTTCTTTAACATCGTTTTCTACGGAGTATAAAAAATCGTCAAAAAATTTTTTAGAATTTTTAATATCAAAAATTTTATTGGTGTCATCTGAAAAATTTATAAAAACTCTTTTATTTTTAACCGTAATCAGACATTCAGCGGATAGTAAATTTTTAATAGATAATAATCTTGCAACTGTTGAAGATCTTGAATTTTTATATCAAAAACATATTATTTCCGAAAATTATGGAAAATATTATATAAAAGATTATGTAAAAAATGAATATATTAAATCAATTAATACAGAAACAAAGATAAAAGTACATGAATATCTTGTTCATTTATATGAATCAGAGCTGCCATTAAAACCATTTGATAGAAAATTATTTTTATCAAGACAAACCATGCGTCAGGAAATTGCATTTCATAAAGGAAAAATTGACAGTTTAAATGAACAGCTTGAAAAATCATCCAAACAAAATGCCGCATTAATGCAGGGGGTTAATTATCTCAGTTATTCAAAAACCAGTGGTTATGATGAAGAAATGAATACGAAGAAATCTAAGAGATATGTTAAAAATATAATTAAATCATCGGATAAACGTAATCGTTTTGAGTTGTCTAATGAAGATTCACTGTTATTGAACTCTGTAAGCAGTTCAAATGATGAAATATCAAAAAAAATGCATGAGATGGTTAAAACTCCTGAAAATGTTGATCAAGAAACTGATGAAAAAAATGAAGGAAACGACGAGAATTCAATATATGTTCCTAATACATTAGAAGATTTTTTGCAAATTTCTCAAAAATATGAAGAAGCATATAATTATTCTAATGCTATTTTGTATTATAAAAAGGCACTTACATATAAGGATGATGAGCTATATAGTATAAAAGAGCCTGTAATATATGCGAAATTGGCAATATGTTATAAAAAGATTCAGGATTTTGATACAGCAATAAATATGTATGAAAAGGCATATCGGCTATATATTCAAAAAATGCCCGAAAGAGCTAATTCAATATTGCTTGCTATTGCTCAAATTTATAATGAATTATATAAATTTGAAAATGCTAAACAGATATATAACAGAATTTTATATTCAGACAATCTTAATGAGGAGATGAAAATAAAGGTATATTTAGATTTAGCCGAATTGGAAGACAATAATTTAGATATTATAAATGCAATTGAATATGCAAAAAAAGCACTGTCAGAAGCAGAAAAAATAAATGATATACGAATATTATCCGAATGTTATTTTAAATATGCCCTATATTTAGATGATGCAGGTAAAACAGATTATGCGATGAAATATTATTTAAGATGTGTACAGATATCAAAAGATCCTGAAATTAATTCTTACTTATCAAGTGCCTATTCAAATCTTGCCGAAATAGCTTTTGATGATAAAAACTATTCTTCAGCCAAAATGTATTTTGAACTTTCAGTAGAGGCGGATAAATATCAAAATAATTATGAAGGATTGTATTATTCATATACAAAACTTGCGAAATTATACCAAAATGAAGATTCTGATAAGACATATGAATTATTAATTAAAGCACTGTCAGCTGCAAAACATTTTGATGATATTACATATGTAGTTGCAGTTTATATGGAAATAGGTGATTATTATGTACAGAAAGAAGATTTTAAGCGGGCTTTAAAATCATATATATTATCAAAAAATCTTGCACCTAAGCAATCTGACAGTGATATTTCCGCCTCAATTATCAAGAAAATAAACAAGATTAAATCAATTCTTGGTGAAGTTGAATATATAAGATTAATAAATGAAATAAAGAGAAAACATTGAAATACGAATTATTAAAAAATTTAAATATATTATTGGATAATAGCCAGGAGGGTTTATTTGAAAATTTTGAAAAAATTATTTTACTCCAAAATAAAAATATAAATTTAATTAGTCATAATGATGAAGATAATCTTTTTTATAAACACATATATGATAGTTTAGCAATAAATTTGTTCTTTTCAAGATATACGAAAGCTAATAACCTTTTGGACATTGGAACCGGAGGAGGATTCCCTTCATTACCTCTTGCGATTTATTATAAAGAAATGAATATTTTGGCAATTGATTCAATACGCAAGAAGATAAATACAATAAATTCAATAATAACGGAATTAAAATTAAATAATATTAAAACAATGGCAGAAAGAGTAGAAAATTTACATTCTGATTTAAAAGAGGCATTTGAAATTGTTACGACAAGAGCTATGGCTGATTTGAGAATAATACTCGAATATGGAGTTCCTTTTGTCAAAAACGGAGGATATTTTATTGCATATAAATCAATCAAGGCGGATGAAGAATTGATAAATGCTCAGAATGCTATTAAATTACTGGATGTAGCATTAGTTGATAAAATAGAATATGAGCTTCCGTTAGAGGAAAAGCAAAAAAGAGTTTTACTCATTTTTAAAAAATTAAAATCAACGAATCCAAAATATCCCCGTAAAAATGGGGTTATAAAAAAGAATCCGTTATAATAAAATATCTTTAAATTCATAAATTAAAGATTCTTTATTCTGATTTTTAATATTTTTAATACAGCCTAAGATTTTGATATCTGTATATAAATTGAGTTCTTTTATAAAATTTAAGCAGGCGAGATCATTTGTTGAGTCGGGAATTTTGTTAATAATAATACCTTTTATATTAATACCTGCTTGTTTAGCATAATTAATTGTTAAAAGAGTATGATTTAATCTGCCCAAAAATGGTATAGTAACTATAATAATAGGTATATCAAGAGCTTTAATCAAATCAGCACAAAGTAAATTGTCAGTTGCAGGGGCAAGGATACCTCCAGCCCCTTCAACAAATGTTATATCATTTATCGTAGAAAATTCTTTAAAATCAGATATTATTTTATTAATTTCAATTTTTATACCTGAAAGTCTTGCCGCAAGTGCAGGTGAAACTTCTCCTTCTAAGAGGTAAGAACATTTTGTATTAATGGTTGAAGAAAGTTCTTTGACTGCTTGTAAATCAGGTGCAATTAAAAGATCATTATTCTTTAACGCTCCTGATTGCAGAGGCTTAAACACTCCTGTCTTAAAACCTTTTGACTCATATGCTAAAGCCAGACCTTTAGTTACAAATGTTTTACCGATATCAGTATCAATTCCCGTAATAAAAAAATTCATTATTTTTCCTCATTTGGCAGTACTTTATTTAGAGCACTGTAAGCAATATCTGTTAATTTTTCTATTTCTTTCTCTGTAATAATATAAGGAGTTATAAAATAAATGCAATTCCACATAGGTCGTAAAATTGCCCCAAGTTTCAAACCTTCAAGATAAATTCTTTTTCCGATACCGTCTTCATATCTAAAAGGTTCTTTAGTTGCTTTATTTTTAACAATTTCAATTGCACAGATCGTACCTGTTTGTCTTATATCACCAACATTTTTATGATTTCTAAATTTTTCAAGCTCTTGTTTAAATTTAGCGATTTTAGGTTTTAGATATTCTTCAATGTTCATTTCTTCAAGAATTTTAAGGTTTTCAAGAGCAACCGAGAGAGCAAGTGGGTATGCTGTATAACTATGTCCATGATAAAATGTTTTATAACCGTCTAAATCTTCATCATAGAAAGCATTATATATTTCATCGTTAGTAATTGTAACAGAAAGAGGCATATATCCTGCTGTTATTCCTTTTGCAGCACATACAATGTCAGGAACAATAAGTGCGTGTTCATATGCAAATAATTTTCCTGTTCGATAAAATCCCATAGCAACTTCATCATCAATAAGAAGAATATTATATTTATTGCAAATTTGTCTTAGTTTTGTAATGTATTTGGGCGGATACATAATCATACCGCCTGCAGCTTGAACAAGGGGTTCAATAATAATACCTGCAATATATTGTGAATCTTTTTTTAATATATTTTCAACGCTGTTTAAACACTCACAATTGCATATTTCTTTATTAAGCCCCATTGGACATCTATAACAATAAGGACTTTCTGCTTGTTCAATTTCAAATAAAAGCGGTTTATATAGTTTATGATACATATCAATACCACCGACAGAAACAGCCCCTAATGTATCACCGTGGTAAGAATTTTTAAGAGCAATAAATTTCTTTTTCTCTGGATGTCCTTTTAATACTTGATATTGGTATGCCATTTTTAATGCAACTTCAACGGCTGTTGAACCATTATCGGAGAAGAAAACATGTTTTAGTGAATTATTCATAAGTGATACAAGTTTTTTTGAAAATTCTATTGCAGGTTTGTGTGTAAACCCTGCAAAAATAACATGTTCTATTTTCTTAGCTTGTTTATATAAGGCTTTATTTAATCTTTTATTTGAATGACCTAAAGTGTTTACCCACCAAGAAGATACTGCGTCGATATATTTATTTCCATCTATATCTTCTATATATATTCCTTTTCCTTTTTTTATGATAATAGGTTTATTTGATTCATTTTCGAGAGATTTCATTTGAGTAAAAGGTCGCCAAATATATTTTAAGTCATTTTCTATTAATTCTATTTTATCCATACAGGTTAACTCCTATGAAATATATATTTTTATTATATTATGAAAAAATAAACTTGACTGATAATATAATTAATCTGATAAACTAGTTGTTTAGATATCAATTAAAATAAGAGGAGGTAAAAATGAAAGTTTTGTTATTAAATGGTTCACCGAATGAAAAAGGTAATACTTATCTGGCACTGGATTCAATTTCTCAAACATTAAAACTCGAAGGAATAGATTCGGAAATATTTTTTGTTGGAAAAGAAGCTATTGTTTCTTGTAAAGGATGCGGAGCATGTTCAAAAATCGGCAGATGTGTTTTTGATGGTGATAGAGTTAATGAATTTGTTTCAAAAATGATGGAATCTGACGGATTAATAGTAGGATCTCCCGTTCATTATGCTGCAGCGACAGGGGCAATTACTTCATTTCTCGGCAGAGCTTTTTTCTCAGGCAGTAGAGCAAATAAAAATCCATACAGGTTAAAACCTGCTGCTTCTGTTGCAATTGCAAGACGTGCAGGTACGAGTGCAACTTTAGATCAGTTAAACAAATATTTTACGATTTCTCAAATGCCAATAATTTCGGCAAGATATTGGAATGAACTGCATGGACAAGTTGCACCTCAAGTAAATGAAGATATTGAAGGTATGCAAAATCTTAGATATCTTGCACGAAATATGGCTTTCTTTTTAAAATGCAAAGAAGCAGGTTTGAAATCGGGAATTAGCCTGCCTGAAGAAGAAAATGTTACATATACAAATTTTATAAGATAGATTGATAGATTTTTTTAACTTGATTATTTAATCCGGTGTCGCAACTTTTTGTGTAGCGGCACCATTAAAATTTAGGCAGTAAGATAAACTTAAATAATAAAGTTTAAAAAAGCAGTAGGGTAGACTTTAGTCTACCTTTCTTCATTATTTATTTTTCTGTAAATAATAAAAAATTGCGTTCTTTAGCTTCGTATAGAATACTTCTAAGCTCAGTTTAAGCCCCATAACTCAAGTCTTCAAACAAACGTGGCTTTTGCTCTTTCTTCGCTAAGAAGTTTTACTATACTCCGCAATGAACTTTAATTTTTTTTATTTACTTTTTGTATTTATTTTAGTGTCGCAACCTTCCGCTTGCCGTCTTAAAATTGGGCGGTGCTACATTTAAAATTTGGGTGGTAGGGTAGACTTTAGTCTACCTTTCTTTATTATTTATTTTATTTTTTGTAAATAAGGCTCTAGATGCACTCCTTTAGCCTCTCTTTAAGAAAACACAATGTTAACTTATTAATGTAGAGTTACAATTTCCCTGATTTCATGATTTCTTTGCCGCATATTGATAAACGAAATCCTGTTTTTCTAATCCTTAAAGAGATAAATTTTTTTATTTTCTCTCTAAGCTGTTTTCTTTTAACTTTATCTTTTATTTTTTGTTTAAACTCTTCTTTATTATTAATTAATAAAAAGAATTGTTCTTTATTTATTCCTTTAAAAAATGCATCTCTTATTTCAAAGAAATCATTGGAAATTTTTCCTGAATAATATAAATCTTTGAATTCTGAAGAAAATTTATCTATAATTAAATCATAAAATTCTTCAGGAAACTTTACAAGATTATAAATGTAATCTCTATACATATTTATGTAATGATAAATTTTTAGGTTTTTAAGTTCATTATGTTCATCAAGGAAACGTAAAATTTCTTCATATTCCTTTTCTGATTTAAATATATTTTTTGAAGAATTTATTGAAGAATTTATATTATCCTGTCTATAGTAATAATATGAGTTTGAAAACATTACCATTTTTTTTGCCAAGGCCTTTGTTTTAAATGCAAAAGAAACATCTTGAAATGACGCTCCAGGTGTTTCAAGAAATCTTATGTTTTCTTTTAAAAGAAATTCCCTTCTGTATATTGCACTCCAAATAGACGGATGAACGATCATTATATTAGGTTCTGTTTTAACATTAAAAATGAAATCAGGCGAATATTTGTCTAATTCGTCACTTTTTAAAATTCTATATTTCGGTTTTGTCCATAAAGAAATCCAATTTGATTTAACTAAATCCGCAGCATTTTTCTTTGCAATTTCATATAAATCATGAAACATGTTGATATCACAATAATCATCAGGTTCTACAATTCCGATGTATTCTCCTTTTGCAATTTGAATACCAATATTCATTGAAGCTCCATAACCTGAATTTTCTTTATTTACAATTTTGATTCTATTATCTTTTTTTTGATATTCTTGTAAAATATTAAGGCAATTGTCTGTTGATCCGTCATTTAAGCATATAATTTCAATATCTTGCAATGTTTGATTAATAATGCTGTCAAGACATTCCTTTAAGTATGTTTCAACATTATAAATCGGAACTAAAATAGAAACTTTAGTCATTTTTTATCTCCTCAAATAAATTAATAGCTCTTAAAATAGCTTTATCTATATCATAATACTTATAATCGCCAAGCCGGCCTAAAAACCGTACGGAATTTAAATTTTTTGCAAGATCAAGATATTTATTATACAAAAGAATATTTTCTTCTTTTAAAACGGGATAATATCTTTCTCCAAAAATCCCCCCCCCAAGAGAAAAATCGCTTGAATATTCTTTTGCAATAATAGTTTTAGGACTTTTGTCTTTTAAATAATGTTTAAATTCATGAATTCTTGTAAAATCATAATTACAAGGATAGTTAATAACTGAATTATTTTGATAAAACTCACTGTTATATTCTTCAAATTTAAAGGTAACACTTCTGTATGGGAGTACACCAAATTTGTAATTAAAAAATTCGTCAATTGAACCGGTATAAAAAATCCTGTCAAATTTTTCATCAATG
The DNA here is from genome assembly GCA_947588785.1 of Candidatus Gastranaerophilales bacterium. Lineage (GTDB taxonomy): Bacteria > Cyanobacteriota > Vampirovibrionia > Gastranaerophilales > Gastranaerophilaceae > Avigastranaerophilus. The sequence continues at coordinate 15,355 of CANPZN010000025.1, read as the reverse complement.
TCATTAAAATTAGTATTTAACTCTACTTTTATATTTTTATGATTCAACATATTTTCAATAAGATTTGTAAAACCTTCAAGAGGTATACCTTGATATTTATCTTGAAAATATCTGTTATCTTTACTTATATAAACAGGAACTCTGGCAGTAACACTGCTTTCCATATTTTCCGGATTAATTCCCCATTGCTTAGATGTATAATACAAAAAAACTTTTTCATAAATATAATCAGCAAGAAATTTTAAATCACCGTCATTTTGTTTTTGAAATTCGAAGATAGGAACTTTTGTATTATATTTATATTTTTTAAGAAGTTTTCTTTCAATTTTATCAGCGAGTGAATGTGGGAAAACATCATGTAAAGAGTTTAAATTAAACGGAATATTAGTTTCTATACCGTCAATTATCCCTATAACCTTGTGCATATATTGATTAAAGTCAGAGAATTGTTTAATAAAAGACCAAACTTTTTCATTAGAAGTATGAAAGATATGAGAACCGTATTTATGTATCATAATTCCGTTATGATCACGGTAATCATAGCTATTACCTGCAATATGATTTCTTTTATCAATAACTAAAACTTTTTCATTTAAAGTATTAGCAATTAAATTAGCTATTGTACAACCGGAGAAACCGGCACCGATTACGATATTTTTTTTTGACATTACAAAATATATTTCTATTAAAAACGTGCCTGGAGGGATTCGAACCCCCGACCTTTTGGTTCGTAGCCAAACGCTCTATCCAGCTGGGCTACAGGCACATAATATACTTTATCATTTTTTACTTAACTCGCTTTGCGGAATATACATTTCTTTTAGAATTTAAGTTTAATATCATTATATATATGTTAATTCCGTAACGTTTATTATTACAAAATTTCTTTGTACATATTTTATAGTATAACATAAATTTTTATAATCAAGAACATTATAAAAAAAAAGCTGCACTGCAGCTAATACTTAATAATCTTGGGAGGAGATTTGGGGATTTGTTACATTTATAATAATTCATAATATTAAAAATGTTTATAATTTTAAGTATAAAATTAATAAAAATTTACAAAATATTGATTTTCTCGTTATCTTTAAATTTGAGAGTGACTATTTTAAAATTGTCCGAGAAAATTTCGCTGCTTCGGAACATGAACGAAATTTTTGAGTGATTATTTTAAAAGGTTACAAAGCGAACATTTGAAGCGAAGCTGAAAATTGCGACATTATATTAAATTTTTGTGGAAAAAAAACTCTGTTTTTCATAAAATCATACTTAGAGGGAGTATAACATGCTTAATAATATATTGATTATCTTATTATCAATTTTCTTTGTTTATATAGCTATATTTACTTTTTATTTCGCACTTATTGTGGTAGCAAGTACGATTAAACCAAGGAAAAAAACAGATAATGAACTTCAAAATGTGCATAAAAATTTAATTGTTGTTATATACTCTCATAATAATGAAAAAACAATTGTAAATTTATTGGAAAGATTAAATAAACAAAATTATCCGAAAGCAAATTATCAGGTTCATATAATTCTTGATAATTGTACAGATGATTCTTCAAATAAACTGGAATTTGTCGGCGGAGCAAAATTATGGAGATTGTCTGATGAAGTACCATTAGGAAAAGATAAAGCGGTATCTTGGCTGCTTGAAAATTTAATGTCCGTTAAAAAAGCAGATGGATATGTCTTTTTAAATGCGGATAGAATAATTAAAAATGACTTCCTCTCTTCTGTAAATGAAGCCCTTAAATACGATCCTGTTATTGTTGGTTCTACTGAAGTATATCTTGAAGATGCTAATTATTATGAAAAAGTTTGGTCAAATGTAAATGATTATAATTCCAATATTATGAAATTAGGCAGATCAAGGTTAAATCTTGCAGTGCCTATAGATTCTGATATATTGGTTATGGATAATGAAGTTTTGGAAAGTGTAAGATGTATTGATTTCAAAGATGCAAATTCTGAACTTAAATATTCTTTTCTTCTTACAAATGTAAATTATCCTCCTAAATTTGTTCCTGAAGTTAAAACATTTGTATCTTCTATTGATTATGATATAAAAAGACCGGATTTCTCATTTAAAATGCAGTTATTTTTTAAATGTTTAAATTTTAAGTCTTGTACTAATTTTAAATTTGTCGAATTCTTATTTTCTTTGTTTAAGCCGAATCCAATTATTTTATTAGTTATATTAGCGGTAGTGGCAACATATTCATTTAATTATTATTTCTTATTTGATTTTCCCTGGTCGGTCTTTTTAGCAATTGTATTGGCTTTGTCATTTGCTTTATCTGTTTATAAATCGGAATTATATGTTGAGCCATTAATATACTTGGTAGCATGTCCATTTTATACATTGTCTGATACTATTTGTAAGATGACGTTATTGAAAAAATTTATTAAATTTAAAACTAAAAATAATAAGAATGAAGTTGAAAAAATTGTTGTTCCTGTTACTGTTACAAACGGACGAAATGATTTCCCTTGTAAATTGGAATTAATTTCCGAAGATGGATTCAAAAAAGCTATATTTAAATATAAAAACAAAAAACAAGAAACAGATCAAAGTTATGTAAGAATGTGTGATGCCGTAAAAAATATTTCAGATATATTAATTCAGCACGGTTTTAGATTGAAAATATGTCAATCCTGTGCATATTTTTCGCCTAAAATAGACGGTACTAATAATATGGTAAAAGGATTTTGTAATAAAAAAGCTGTTGAAGATCAAAGTTGTGTTGATATTCAAGAAACACTTTTATGGGGTTCTTGCGAATATTTTATACCTGAAGAAGTTAATAAAGTTATTGATATTTCTTCTTATATAAGAAACAGATAGTTTTAATTTTAATTTTATGTAAATATTACAATATATTAAGTAAGTATATTCAAAATTTAAGTTTTTTTAAAAAATTCCGATAAATATAATAAGTCCGGGTAAATTTTCAAGTTCTGAATTGTGAATGAAAATTTGCGAGTTGTGCATTAAAATTGTATTGCAAATAGTGTATAAAAATATTTGAATATCTGTTTTAATGTAAGCAATCAACTTAAACGGATATTGGTATAACTAAAGAAATATCGGAGAAATTAAATGGGATTATCATCTTCACAAGGCAGATTGTTGATGTTGACATCAAGGTTAAGCGATATAGAATTGCAAGAAGTTATGCTATCACAAAGACAGAATCAACTTGCTATGCAAAGAGAAAATGAAACAAAAGAATATATGAATGCTGTTAATAATTATAAAATACAGATAAATGTTACTGATATTTCTAAGGATTCAGGTTATAGAGTTGAAGATTTGAATTATAGTAATATGTCACAAATGGGATATCTTGTTACAAATGTTAATAGTCAACTTTATTTAGAAAAAGATGAAAATGGAAATTGGATTATTCCAAATGATTTAAATGGAAATCCTTTGTGTTCGATTAATGAAACAACAGGGAAAGCTATAGTTAAAAATAAAGAGTTTGAAATTGTAGATGGAAGTAGTTTTTTAAAAAATAAATCAGCATTGCAAAATTCTATAATTAATGGAACTGTATTTGTATTAAATCTGAATCAAGAAAATCCTGAAGTAACTTCAGATGTTTTAGAATCAGATACTAAATTGTCGTATGTTTTAGATACTAGTGATGACGCAGAAGCTGAAAGTAAACATGAGTATGAAACAGCTAAACTGGAGCGGCTTGAAAGCCAGATAGAAATGGATATAAAACAATTAGATACTCAACACCAGGCTATAGCTAAAGAATATGATTCTGTTAAAGAAATAATAAACAGCAATGTTGACAGAACATTTAAAATATTTTCTTCAAATGGTTAAGTAAATAAGACTTAACCATTAAAAAAATCTTAATATGGAAATGGGTAAATTGAGTATTATAAAACTCATATGCAAGATCTTATATAAGTTAGATGTAAATCAATTTTAGGTTTAATTATTAATAAATGTTAATAAATTAAAATATTAATTTCAAATTGGGCAATTTGAAATTTTTTTTGTTTTAAATTAAATAAAGGGGTTTAAATGATAAATAATATAAATAATGCTCAAGATTATATAAAGACATCAGTAGGAATGCCCCAAAGTGCTGTTCAGCAAAATATTCAAAAATCAACAAAGGCAGTAAAGGATAATATTGAAAGTAATTCTGTTATCAAGACTGTAAGTACTACATCAAAAGATGATACTAAATACAAAACATTGTCTGTTTTACCAATAGTGTATTTGGTAAATCAAAGCATTGAAAAAATGATGGCAGGAGATGGAAATAAAAGCATATTAAAAAAACTTGCGAATGCCGGAGATAAACTTTCAAATATTTTTCATATAGAAACTTTTTTTGATTTTGCAAGAAATAAAACTAAGTCTGCAAGAAATTTTATCAAAAATAATACATTAACAAAATATTTTACTAATGATTATAAAGCAGTAGCAAAAATAAATATGGGAAGTAGTTCTTCAAGTTTAAAAGAATATACTTCTGAAATACTGTCCATACTGCCGGAATTAAAATTTGATCCTAGTTTTAGAGATAAATTGGGAGCAAAAACTGTTAAATTTCTTGAAAATGAGGGTGGAGTCAAGGTAATTATTGATCAACAATATTTATCCGATGTCCTATCTGCATTAAAAGATATTTCATCAAAAAATTTACCAAAAGCAGAATCTGAATTAATTAAGGGATTAAATGATAAAATTTCAACAATATTGCAAGATCAAGATGTATTGGGAAGACTAAATACAAAGAATATATCTGAAGAGATTTCAACTGTATTTTCACTAATTAAAGATAACGGAAATTGTAATATTTCATCTTTAAATAAAAATACTCAAAATATATTTTCAACGATTGCAGATAAAACATCAACAATAATGGAGAGTTCTGTAGATGATATTATAGATGTTGTTGATGATGTTTTAGCCTCCGGAATAGACAAAATTCAAAAAGGAGGACTTAATAATAGTAAAAATGTAAGATTAAGTTTGTTAAATAATAAATTAAAAGCAGTTACTTCTAAAATTGCTAATTCAACATTAGGAAATATACTACCCAAAAGTTTATTGAAATCAAAAGATTTCTTAACTTTTGGCGGTGGTTTGTTCTCTTTATATTTTACTGCAAGTGCCTTGGTAAATGCCGGGAAAGCTGCAAAAGAAGCTCCCAAAGGCGAGAAGAAAAGTACATTTATGCATGTTCTATCTGAACAATATTTGGGCTTATTGCTTTTTAATCCAAGTATTAAATTATTATATAATATAGGCGGTAATAAATATAGAGGTATGACGGTTGAAGCAAGAACGGCGTTAAAAAATTTAGTTGCTTCAACAAATTCTAACCCTTCTATTACAAGAGAAGGTTTAAAAATAGCTAAAATACAGAAAAAATTATTATTAAAAGGTGTTGACAAAGATCAAGTTGCACAATTATCAGGCAAAGGATTGAAAGAAGTAAAATCTCTTGCCAAAACACTTAAAAAACAAGGTACTAAAATAAAATTATGGGAAAAACCATTAAAATTAATGGGGAAAATATTGTCTTCAGGATTAGATGATATTAGAAAAAATAGATATATAAAAATTCCTAAAATTAATAAATCTGTGAAATTACCTACTATTAAAGGATTTTTGGCAGGATTCGGAAGATTTGCTATTATAATGTTTGTTTTACAACCATTATTACAAAAACCTTTGACGAAATTATGTCATAAAGTTTTTGGTGAACCTACAACTTATTTGAAAAAACAAGAAAATTCTTCTAAAAATGAAGCAAAAACAACTAATCCGTTAAATGAACAAAATAATGAATTAAATATGAATCCTTCAACAAATTTAATAGCACAATATACGAATCGACCTATAACTCAAACTCAAGTGCAGAAAGAACAGCTAATCGTTTCAAATAATAATCAAAATTCAGGTATTCAACCTCAAGTAAATATGAATACAAATATAAATCCTTATTCGCAGGAATCAGCAGTAAAAACAGGTGATAATCAGCAAAATACTAGTGAAAATAATATTGCGGCATTAAATTTATTTAAAAAAGACAAAGAAAAAATTTCATATGATGGATATATTCCTTCTATTGAAGTGAATCATTCAGATAATAATGAAGAGGAATTAAATGTATATGCTGATAAATTGATACAAAATTCTGATTCAGTTATAAAATCAGCTAAAAAATATATATAATTTGAATGATTGATAAGTCAAAAAACGGGTGATAAAATTTATGTATGTTTATTCATTATATTTCCCGTTATATAGAATATTTAGAAGTAGAAAGAGGTCTTTCCGTAAATACGCTTCAAGCCTACAGGACTGATTTATATTCTTTGGCAGATTTTATAAAAGAAAACATAAATTTAGATGATATATCTTTAATAAAAAGAATTCATTTAAATATGTATATAAAAAATTTATATGATAAAAAGTATAATCCAAGGAGTATAACAAGGGAAATTGCCTCAATAAAAGGTTTTTTTAAGTGGTTATGTATAAATGAAATCCTTAAACATAACCCGGCATTGGCAATAGAACAACCAAAATTGCCAAAACGACTTCCAAAGGTTCTTTCCGTTAAAGAAATTAATGATATTTTAAAAGAACATATGAGTATCATTGACAGAGCAATATTAGAATTGTTATATGCTTCAGGGTTAAGAGTCTCTGAACTTACAAATGTGTTTATTAATAATATTGATTTAAAAGCCAAATATTTAAAATGTTGCGGAAAAGGTTCAAAAGAAAGGATTGTTCCTATTGGAAATAAGGCTTGTCAGGCAATTACCGAATATTTAAAAGAGCGTAATTTTATAGTAAAAAAATATAATATAAATTCAAAATATTGTTTTATAAAAGAAAATGGGAAAAGACTTACAAGACAAGATGTATATACACTTGTTAATTCTATTGGAAAAACTATAGATAAAGATATTTCACCTCATACAATAAGACATTCATTTGCTACTCATTTATTGGAAAATGGAGCAGATTTAAGAGTTGTTCAAGAACTGTTGGGCCATAGTGATGTCTCAACAACTCAGCTTTATACACATATTAGTAAAAAACATTTAAAAGATATTTATTTTTCAATAAATAAATAATTTTTTTATAAACTAGCAAATTTTTTATTCACGTATTTTTATTTAAACAAAGTATATAATATAGGTAATGTTATGAAAATATCTGCTAAAAATCCGATTTCTAATCTAAATACAAACAAAATGAAACAAGAAAGTTTTAAAGGATTATGGGGCAAAACTACAGTAACTTCAGATATTGATTCGGGGCTTGGAGTAAATGTAGTTACTGAAACTTATTATTATTATCCTTTTCAAGATGAAACAGTGGAACAAGTTAAGGAAATAGTCAGACAAAATACAAGTGATTATGTTGATGAAAAATCACGTCCGAACAGATATTTAATTCATGAATGTAAGGTCGGCATGATTTTACCTTTTCAATCTGTTCATTTTAAAAATTATCAACAGGCAAGAGATGTAAATAATGTATATACAAATTTGAAAAAAGTTCATTTCTCTGTAAAAGATAAATATCTTAATAATACCGGAGAACAAATATCCGCTTATAATGAAAATATAGGAAACATTTTAAATAAAAAGGCTTAATAATCAATTTGTATACTAAACTAACATTGCAGCCATGCAAGCTGAAACGTATGAAGTTAAAGTTCCTCCTATTAATGCTCTAATCCCCATTCTGGCCAAATTTTTTCTCTGATTGGGAGCAATTTCTCCAATCCCTGAAATTTGTATTGCAACTGATGTAAAATTTGCGAATCCTGATAATGCAAAAGTTGATATAATGAAACTTCTTTCGGATAAAATATCTTTTAAAGATGCTAAATCAGTAAATGCAATGGCTTCATTAAGTACAAATTTTGTACCTAACAAGGATCCAACCGCCGTAACTTCTTTAAATGGAATCCCTATTAATAATGCAAAAATAGAAAATATTTTACCAAATATCATTTTTATTGATAAGTTTTCAATATCAATACCCATAAATAAAAGATTAATATGTAAATAATTATGAGCAAAAGATCCAAATTTTCCAAGGAAATAATCTATTAATGCAATAAGTGCTATAAGAGCAATAAGCATTGCAATAACATTTAACCCGACTTTCATACCATCGGAAGCTCCTTTTGATATTGCATCTAAAATATTTACATCAGTTCTTCTTCTTCTGATTTTAAAATCATTTTTTGTTTGAGGCTCGAGTGTTTCAGGATATATTATTTTAGAGATAACAAGTGCCCCCGGTGCTGCCATAATGCAAGCTGCAAGCATATATTGAGGTGGTATCCCGATACTGGCATAAACTGCAATTAAACCTCCTGATAAACAAGCCATTGATCCGGTCATTGATGCTAATATCTCAGATCTTGTTAAATTCGGCAAGTATGGTTTTATCATTATTTGTGCTACTACTTGTCCAACGAACGAACTTGCTACATTTGACAATGCTTCCGCACCTGAAACATCCATTAATTTGTTTACAATTCTGCCTAAAAATGCAACTACTCTTTGCATTATTCCATAATAATATAATATATTTACAAGAATCATCATAAAAATTAATGCCGGAATTAGTTTCATTGCAAATATAAATGATTTATCGCCAAACAATTCTTGTAATATATCAGGACTATTAGATAAAGGCCCAAATACAAAATCGGCACCTTTTGTTGCAAATTGTAATATTTTTTCAACAAAATATCCTATATATTCAAATAATCTTTTTCCGGGTTCAAATTTTAATATAAAAGCTGCCAGAAAAAATTGAAGTAATAACCCAACAACTACTGTTTTGTAATTTATTGATTTTTTATTATTGGACATTAAAAAGGCAATAAACAATATTATAATTATACCAACTAATCCAAATAAAATTTTCATATATATAATCCTATTTAATCTTATAGTCTTTATCATACTATAAATTTAACAATCTAGAAAAATTGTTACATTTCCGCTTAAAAAATATTAATCATATTTGTATAATGTTATAAAATATATTACATGAAGAAATTAATTTTATTTATGACTTTTATATTGAGTTCTATTATTCCGGCTTTTTCTCAAGCTGATAATGAAATACAATTTATTTATATTAATGGTTCAAATAATAATGATCCTAAAATGAAGGATTGGTTCTATAATGGTATGAATAAAATGCATCCTAATATAGTTGAGGCATTCAATTCTTCAGATTTTATAAATAACTTTTTCTTAAATAACGGAAAATATTCTATATCAATTTATCCTGAAGCTTATTTTTGGGGTGATAAAAGTTCTAATGAAATAAAAAATCTAAATTCAGATTTAGATATAACCAAAATATTTAGTCCAAGACTTGCTCAAACCGTAAGAACATTGCTCGCTCATTATTTACACGATGCAATATGGGTTTCTCATTATAGAAATATGCATCCTATAATTGATGATTTACATAAACAAGTATTAGATAATTATAATAAGGGTAAATCTGTCGTTTTAATGGGCTATAGTGCTGGTGCTTTTGTTTCATATGAATATATGTTTAATAAACTTCCTGATATTAATGTTATTGATTATTTTGAAAAAACTCCTGTTTCTAAAAAAATTAAGAATTATGTTAAAAATTTGCCTAAAAATAATACTTGTATAGATGCTCTGATCGCTTCAGGGCTGGCTATATATAGTGCAGATGATCATTTAGTTCCTATACTTGATGAAAATGTGTTAAAACAAAATTACTCAAATCTTGATGAATATACTTGTAAAGTTTGTATACCTGAAGGTGCATTAAAAGGTATAGTTAATTTTGCTAGTCCTCTTGTTTTGTTCTATTCCGATATTTCTAATTCTGATTATCCATTAACTTATTATAATAAACTTTTGTATAAATATTTGCTTGAACATGATATGTTTTGGCTTACTGTTAATTATTCTGATGATCCTTTAGGGTATCCTACCATAAAAAATATTACTTATGATGATTTAAAAGAAAAAATTAATATGGAAATTTTACCAAGTCGTGGATTTTTGTATAGTAAATCAAATGTTAAAAGTCGTAAAACATTTATTAAATCTCATACTTCTTATTGGGATACTTCTAAAAAATTCTCTAAAGCTGTCGTTCAAGCTTTTGAAGAAGGATATTGTTTATATAATTTTGAACGCTGTAAAAATAAAGAAAAGAGCAATTAAGCTCTTTCTTTTATTTTATTTATTCTTGCATTATATTCACTGATTTCTTTATCTCTTTGATATATTAAGGCAGCTTTCTCTTTATTTAATTTATAAATTTTATTTTGTTTTTGGGTTTCACTTAAAATTGTAGATTGCTCTGTTGCCTTAATTTGTGCATTTATATCTTTTATTCTTGAATTATACGCTGCTTTTTTTTGTTTCTTTTCAACTTTTATAATTTTTATATCTGATTCTGATTGGAGTTTTTCAAATGTTATTGGTTTGTTCGGATTTAAATTATCTATAACTTCTTTAGTACCATCAACTGTTTTCTCGGTTAAATTCTTTGTAGCTTTAACTGTTTTCTTTGTTAATTTTTTTGTACCATCAACTGTTTTTTGTGTAATATTTTTAGTACCTTCTACTGTTTTTTTCGTTGCATCTTTTGTTGCATCTATTGCTTTTGTAGTTGTAGAATCTTCTTTTTCGTATTTAACATCAATCGTTTCAATATTTGAAGCAGGAATTTCTATTTGTACCATATTTTCTTCTTGTGCAAATGCTTTTAATGAGCATAAGCTGATTAGTGTAATTAACATTAATAGATTCTTTTTCATATTTTCTCCTTCTTTTATAAAAACTAATTTAATTTTATAAGCAGCCGGCATTAAATTTCTGTTTTTAATGACTTTTATTTATTATTACACCATATTTTTATATGTTACTAAATACAGCCCCAAAAATTTTTCTTGTAGGATAATTTTATTATATATCAATAAAAAAAAGAAACCTAATTTAGGTTTCTTTTTTTTGTAACTTTATGTATTTATTGCAAAGAATTTTTTAAATTATTTAAAGAATCTTTTGTATCTTTTTTAAAGTCTTTTATTGCTTTTTCTCTTTTTGCTTTTGATTCTTTTATATTTTGTTCTCTTTGTAGTTTATTAGCTTGTCTTTCTTCTTTTACTTTTTTTTTATAGTCTGCTTGATCTTTTTTTGCTTTTTCTATTTTTTTATTTATTTCATCTTTTTTTGCTTGTAATTCTTTTTCTCTTTGTTCTTGTTTTTTCTTTGAAAGTTCTTGTTGCTCTTTTATATTTTGTTTAGTTTGTTCAATTTCCTGTAATTTTTTTGTTACAACAGAATCTTCAGCAGAAGTATCAACTTGAACTGTTGGTTTTGTAACCTTTATTGTTGCAGCATTAACAGCCAACATAGACGATGTTGAAATTAATAATGCTAATGTAATTGAAAATAATGCTTTTTTCATTTAGTGTCTCCTTTTCTTCATATTTTAATGACTAAAACCAACTATAGTTACTATTGTTGATTTTTTTCTCTTGTTGATTTTGTTTATTTTGATTATTGTTAGTTTTTTGTGTAGCATTTTTTGTGGCATTTTCCATCATTTGAGCTAAAGGTGATGGCTTTATTTTTACTCCTGATGTTGGTACAAACTTATCTACATTTTGGTTATTATTTTGATTCTCTGTATCTTCTACATATAAATTATACGCATAAACTTGAGATATTGAAATTGTAATCATCGAGATAATAATTAATAATTTTTTCATTTATTCTCTCCATTGTTTTTCTTTATTTTATAACTATGTTTTTAAATTTCTGAGCTAACAAGAAACTTTTTACATCTGTTTTCGTATAAGAAACTTGTCTGTATGATTGTTCTTTATATGAGTATGGAGAAGAAATTGTAAATATATATTTTGCATTTTTAATTTTTATATCTCCGGGGGTAATCGTAATTTTGTTTTTACCAAAAGGTTTTGTATTAAATGATGATGGTAAATATGCCAGCTTATTATCTCCATTTGGTAATATTTGATCATTGTATGTAACATTTTTTAGAGACATTGATTTAATATTGAAATTTTTTGAAAGGATTGCTTGTGGGGTTGTTTCTATTTCAATATATTTTGCATTAAACAGCGGTTGTTCATCAGGATATTTTGCATCAAAATCAATTAACTGGATTATTGTTGTAAAATTTGGTTTAATTTTGAAATCAATAATACCTAGTGTTACATCTAATCCCGTTGCTTCTGCCATTTTTTGTTCAAATTTGTTAATATTAAATGAACTTGTAACAAATGCAGGAAATATGCTTATAAAAGAAGCATATATAAACAGAATAATGGCTATTGCAATAAGTAAAACATTTTTGTATTTTGTCATAATATAAAAACCTTCCTTATATAACTGCTTTATATTATAATACCATATTGTGCAAAAAAATAAACATCATATTTTTAAATTATATAGTTGTTTACTTTTTGAAAAAAAACAGTATTATATATTAAGTATGCGAAAGTTGTTTGTTTTAAATTTTTTATTAATTTTATTTAGTAATAATTTAGTTTTTGCTTTAGATGATATAAATAATAATTCTTGGGGCAGTGATACTTCTGCATTAAAAAATGGATTTGAAAATCAGCAGCCTGTATCCGATTCAAAATTAAAAGAAACATTAAAAAAAATAAAAGAACAAAATTTGACTAAAAAACAAAAAAAAATCAGAGCTCAAGTTCAACCGCTTTCACCGGCTGCTGATTCTGAACATTTCCAAAATTTTGTTAATAATCAAGATCCAGATAACCAATTAAGCCAATCTTTAACGGTTATGATTCCTGCTGCCGTATATAGTGATGATGGTGTTTTAATTCAGCCTGGTTACTATAAGTTATCTTGTAGAAAACTTGCTCAAAATGAATATGTTCTTGATTTGACACAAGGTACAAAAAGACTTATCTCGGTTAAAGCTAAACAAACCGTTCAGGATCTTGAACAAGATTCTATTGCTTTTTGTAATGCTGAAATTATTGATGATAAAAGAATGAGATTAGTTTATGGAAGCATAGATTTAAATCTTGTCGGATATTTATATTTTAAATAATACCTTTTTTTATTTTTAATTCTTGCAATTCTTTTTGAAATGGTGAAATATTGTTTAACTTTTCTATAATTGCAGGCATGTGACTTATTGTATAATCAATTTCTTTTTCTGTCGTATATCTGCTCAGACTGAATCTTATACTTCCGTGAAGAGCTGTAAATGGAACTCCCATTGCTTTTAATACATGGCTTGGATCAAGACTCCCTGACGTGCATGCACTTCCTGAACTTGCACAAATTCCTATATCGTTAAGATTTAAGAGAATTAATTCTCCTTCAATATATTCAAATCCAATATTTGTAGTATTAGGTACTCTATTATATGCTGAAGAATTAAGTCGGGCATTATATATTTTGGATAACAAAGAGTTTTCTAATTTATCTCTTAATCTTTTTACTTCTGTTGATTCATAATCAAGAGAATCTTGTGCTAATTGTGCTGCTTTTGCCATTCCTACAATAGAAGGTACATTTTCCGTTCCTGCACGTTTCCCATTTTCTTGATGACCGCCTATTATTAACGGAGAAATTAATGTTGTTGATTTAACATATAATGCACCTATTCCTTTTGGTGCGTGAAATTTATGTCCTGAAACAGACATCATATCAATTTCTGTATTCTTAACATCTAATTTTATTTTACCTGCGGCTTGAACTGCATCAACAAACATTTTTGTTTCTTTGTTTTTTGATTTCACTTCTTGAGCAATTTCTTCAACCGGAAAAATTGTTCCTGTCTCATTGTTTGCGTACATACAAGATACTAATGCCGTTTTTTCATTAACCGCATCAAGTAATTCATCTTTATTGATTTCGCCAATTGAATTAACTCCTATATATGAAACTTTATAACCTTCTTTTTCTAATTGTTTATGCAGATTTAATACACAAGGATGTTCAACTTTTGTTGTGATAAGGTGATTTTTTGATCTATCAGATTCTAAAATCCCTCTTATTGCCATATTTGCACTTTCACTTCCAGAAGCTGTAAAAAATATTTCTTTTGCATTTTTAGCTCCAAAAAAATCTTTCATTGTCTCTCTTGCACTTTGTATGGCTTTTTGATTCGTACCTCCGAGATAATACATACTGGATGGATTTCCGTAATATTGTGAAAAATATGGGAGCATAACCTCTAATACTTTTTCATCTACTTTTGTAGTTGCATTATTATCTAAATATATTATATTTGAATTTATCATTTCCTTACACCTGAATAAGTTCTATATTATTACTAACATGTTCTTTTAATGTAGCTTCAACGAAATGAGTTAAAGTTATTTGAGAACGATTGCAAGCCTGACATCTCCCTGATAATTTTACTTTTATTTGATTATCATTAACATCTATTAATTCAATATCACCGCCATCTTTTCTGAGTTCCGGCGAAATATATTTTTCTATTATGTTATTAATTTTAATTATCATTTGAGTTTTAGTTAATTTAGATTCATCAGATTGTTTTTGGTTCATTTTATTTAAAATATCTTGTATTTTCCCTTTACATCGACCGCAAGCACCACCTGCTTTTGTATAGTTTATAACATCATCAATTGTTTTCAGGTTATTATTTTTGATTTCTTCTTCTAAAAATGATTTTGTAATATTGAAACAATTGCAAACTATTTCTTCTTTATTATTGGCAGGAATTTCTTCTTTATAATAATTTGCAATTGCAGCTTCTAATGCTTCATGTCCCATAACGGAACAATGCATTTTTTCAGGTGGTAGTCCGCCTAATTCATCCGCAATTTGTTTATTTGTAATTTTTCTTGCCTCATCAACGGATTTCCCAATGATCATTTCGGTTAGTATACTTGAACTTGCAACTGCACTTCCACAACCAAATGTTTGAAATTTGGCATCGGTTATTATACCTTCTTTATTAACCTTTAAATATAATTTAAGCATGTCACCACAACTTAATGACCCTGCTTCACCTATTGCATCCGCATTTTCTATAGACCCTACATTTCTTGGATTTCTATAATGTTCCATTACTTTTTCAGAATAATTCCACATATTTAATTTCCCATATTATTTTTTTCTTCTATTATACTCCAAAGAAAAAAACAACTATATAAAATACAGATAAAAAAGAGGAACGAAAAGTTCCTCAAAAAAGATACGAAAATAAAAAATAGAAAGAATGAAAAATAGATATGTAGAAGATAAAGAAGAAGAAGAATTAACCAACGCCTTTGAATTTAGGGGT